>CAZYEE010000185.1:0-7990 GCA_964646355.1 uncultured archaeon
TGAAGAGAAAAAAGAAATCTTTAAATCTAGATCAAAAGAAACTTTAAATTCTATCGAAAAAAAATGTTGGAATTCTAAACACAGCTTTTATTTTGATCTTTATTCTAGAGATGATAAAAAAATTGAGGAATTTACAGTTTCTGGTCTGTTTCCAATAGTCGTTGATATAGAAAAATCACACGCAAAAAGAATTATTGAAGACCATATTTTAAACAAAGAAGAATTCTGGCCAAACTATCCAATACCCTCCGTTTCTATATCTTCAGAAAAATTCAATCCGAATGATTCTCTTCTATTATGGAGAGGCCCAACATGGCTAAATACGAATTGGTTTCTGGCCCAAGGGCTAAAAAAATTTGGATATAAGAATGAAGCATTATCTTTATATGAGAAAACTATTGAATTGGTAGAAAAGTCTGGTTTTTGGGAATATTATCATCCTTTTACAGGAAATGGTGAAGGTGCAAAAGAGTTAAGTTGGTCTACATTGGTTGTTGATTTAATAAAGAAATTTTCAAAAGATAAAAAATAAGATCATATTTCTGGAATTAAATAAATTATTATATTTCTGCGCCCTGACTCCGTTTATATCTTTTAGACAAATATTTTCTCCGATCATCATGAGCATCGTCCCAGTATTTTAAGAATAGAAATATACTATAAATTATCATATACGAGCTGATTGGAAGGAAAATAAATACCAAAAGTCCTAAAAGCCAATAAAAATCCATATTTAACCAGCTTACAAGCAACACTATCCCAATTACAAGAAATATTGTACCTCCAAAAATCATGCCTTTTGCAATATTGATCTTCCCTTGAGCAAAACAAATTGGACACTTTGTCCATTTATGGATTTTTCCACTTTTTCTTTTACACTGGTCACAGATGTATAGCCCACAAATATCACATTTTATTCGGGTAGGAACATTTAAATGTTTATAACATCGAGGAATTCTTTAACACCTCATGCTGATATAAGAAGTGGATCTTAATAAATTTCTCCATTTTTTGAGCATCAAAAATTATTTTTCATTTAACTTTAAATATTGTGGTAAATTAATTTTTATATAATGAAAATCTCAGATATGAAAAAAATTATGCCAGATATTTTCGAAGATATTAAGAAGTTAGTCTATAAAACAATCAATCGAAAAAGAGCTGGATTGATGCTTGGGCTCGCAGAACTTGGAGTATATAATGGTCTATATATAGGAGCGTATCATATTTTGGCTTCAAATTATATTATATTAAATAAAACCCCACTTTATTTACTGGAAGAGAAGTCAGACGATCTTATTTATGCATATATTTACCATCTTTTATTACACGAGTATCTTCATACTTTAGGTATTGTAGATGAACGGCTATGTATTGAACTGACGTATGAAATTTCTAAAAGAGAATTTGGTGATGACCATCTAATAACTATTCTGGCAAAAGGTGGAATGAAGAAAGTATTTCCCGAAATAATTTATGCTCCCATCAATTTCAAAATGAGCTCAGATCAGAAGATCGAGTTAGTAAGAGATTTTGATAGGTCAAGTGCATGTTATTTTAGTTGATCTATTTAAATTAAAATTTTTTATAGATTTTTATTTTAAAATCCCTAATTTTTAGTTTTTTGAAATAACTAATTTGTATATTTAAATTTAAATTTTTATTTTCGGTATAAATTTAGTAATAAATAACATTACTGTTATAATTTACTATTATAATTATTAATTTAGTATCCTATAATTTGATATAAATTGCTATGACGTGAAAAATATGAGCATAAGAGTAGAAAAAGATGGATATGTCACTACTATTATAATTGACAATCCCGAGGTAAAAAACGCGGTAGATGGTCCAACCGCCAAAGCATTGGCAGATGCATTTCAAGAATTTGAGACTGATGAGAACGCCAGAGTAGCAGTCTTATGGGGAGCAAATGGATGTTTTTGTTCAGGTGCAAATTTAAAGGCATTATTGGAAGGAAGGGGTAATCGAGTTGAAAAAACAGGTGATGGACCTATGGGCCCAACTAGAATGTTATTATCAAAACCTACTATTGCAGCTGTTGCTGGATATGCAGTAGCTGGGGGGCTTGAATTGGCGCTTTGGTGTGATCTTAGAGTGGTAGAAGAGAATGCTATTTTTGGAGTTTTTTGTAGAAGATGGGGAGTACCACTTATTGACGGGGGCACAATTAGGCTACCACGTTTAATTGGGCTAAGTAGGGCTCTTGATATGATACTTACAGGAAGACCAGTTACTGCAAAAGAGGCATTTGAATGGGGACTTGCAAATAGAATAGTTGAAGTCGGAAAATCCAGAGAAGAAGCTGAGAAATTAGCACATCAAATTGCTAAATTCCCTCAAACTTGTTTAAAGCACGATAGACTATCTGCTTATGAACAGTTTGATCTATCATTAAAAGATGCCATCTTAAATGAGTTTGAACATGGATTAAAATCACTAGAAGAAGTTGAAGAGGGAATAAAAAGGTTTATAGCAGGAGAAGGTCGACATGGACAATTTTGAAATAAAAAATAGAAAATTTAGAATAGGATATACAATTATTTCATTTTAATATTTTAATTTTTGATTTATATTATTGAAATTATTTAAGGAACTTTGTTTTTAAGCCCCAACCAATCGAGATAATATTACTCTCATCAACCTTCGTATCTGGAGGAGTTTCATGATTAACATCGAGTAAAACACCTTTTAATGCATCATCAGCGCTGCTCATTCCCAGATCTTCTACTGTAATTTTAGTACCTTTCATAAATTCCCAACCTTTTTCTGGATCTGTGTTCACTTTTGTATTCATATTCACAATAGGTAAATTCACTCCGTCGTCCTCCAGCTGTTTTCTTATTCCTAAATTATATGCCTCAATAAAGTTATCTTTTACCCATTGTAATGGCGTTGGATGAACCCCTTTGATAATCATTTGATGTGAATTAAAAAGTCCTGCAGCTCTTCCTATATATTGCGGACGTTGCATCATGAATAACGTGTTTAATAAAGGCGGGTATGGATAAAATCTACAATAATCATCTTTAAGTTTATATCTTCGTTTTGCATTAACACCATCCCAGAAGAGACCATGGGTCTGAAATCCAGTGCATTCGATAATAATATTAATGGCACAACTGATCCATGATTGCGCCGTTAAATATGTGGAATTAGACCATTGTGGTGTCCGCTCATTTCTAATATCATAAAGCACATCTATTATTGACGCACCACATTTCTCTAAAGTTTTTGATTTTTTTGGGATATCCCTAAGTTTGTAGCCCAATTTCATGTGTCTTCTATCCAGAGTCTCATCATTTCGCTCAATAATGAAAAAATCTACCGGAATTCCGTCCTCAAGATGAGAATTCACTATAAACGCAATTTCTCTGGTATCATCATCAATTAAAATAAATGATACATCAACGCTTTCTCCATATAATAGTTTCATCGTTCCGACCATCAAATCTGCCCTACACGGTACGATACTCGGATGAAGCATATAGCATAAAGTTTTACTTGGTTCTTTTAATTCACCCGAAACCGTCATTTTACTGATCTGAATTCCCTCTTTCATCCTTATACTTAATAAAGAATTAACTGCTCCTTCTAGCTTTTTTATTCCGTTTTTATAATAATCCCAGCCTACATGTTTAAATATGTGATATAGGTGTGGTGTTAATCCAAGGAATTGCTTTGTAATCACATTATCTGGAATATCTCCAATTGTAAATTGTGGCATTTCATATACACCTAGATAAATTTTTTCTCAATATAATGATTTAATTATATTAATTTTACCATTTTTGCTGGAAAAATTTTTAATTTTTAATTTGAATTAAATGGTTAGATTGAAATGAAATATAAATTACCGTATGGAAATAAGTATGTAGAATTACGAATCGAAAATTCTAATATTAATGTATCCATTGTAAATCCAAAAGATGTAAAACCTGCTGAAAATTATTTAGAATTGCTTGAAAAAGCCCTCAAAAATCCAATTAATTCAAAACCTTTTTCAGAAATAATTTCCAGAAAAAATAAAAAGATAATTTTTGTGATCGATGATTACACTCGCAAATTTCCTAATAAATTAATAATACCTCCTATTTTAAAAATGCTAAAAAAGGCAGGAGTAAAAAATGAGAATGTATCATTTATAATGGCATGTGGAACGCATGGCGAACCTACATCTGATCATCTAGATGATTTATTCACTATTAATGGTGAATTTATTTTAAAAGATTATGCTCTATTTTGTAATAATATAAATAATTCTGATTTTGTTTATTTGGGCAAGACTTCTCGTGGTACACCAATTGAAATTAATAAGGAATATTTAGATGCAGATATTAAAATTCTTCTAACTGATGTAGAATATCATTATTATGCAGGGTTTGGAGGCGATAGAAAATCAATCCTTCCTGGAGTATCTTCAGGTAATACAATAAGTAAAAACCACGCATTAATGATAGACCCCAATTCTAGAACAGGAAACTTAAAAAATAATCCCGTTCATCTCGATATGGTTGAAGTTGCAAAAAAGATTGGGGCGGATTTTGTTGTTAATGTAATAAAAACGGTAGATAATCAAATTATAGACATAAAAGCAGGTGCACTTCATGATGCATTTATGGAAGCCGTAAAAATTTATGACCAAAATTATCGAATTAAATTAAAATCCAAAGCTGATATGATCATCATAAGTGCGGGAGGATATCCAAAAGATATCAATTTATATCAAGCTTTAAAAGGTCTGGAACATTGTAGACCCGCTGTAAAAGATAATGGCTATATTTTTTTCCTTGCAGAATGTATAGAAGGAATTGGACATAAAGTATTTGATGAATGGATGGTAAAATATAACACTCTAGATAAAGTAAAGAAACAAATTCAATCAAATTTTAAAATGGGTGGACATAAAGTTTATTACTTATTAATGGCGAAATCACAGACTCCAAATATTTATCTATACTCAGAATTACCAAAAGAGGAGGTAGTCAATAAGTTTCAGCTCAAATATATTGGGAATCAAAATGAATTAAATATAAAAATTAATAATATAATAAAAAATGAAGGCATTGAAACTGTTTACATAATTCCCCATAGTAAAGATATATTAGTAGATTCCCAATAAAGATAAAATCATTCAATTGTTAATATTATAAATAGAGCCAGCAAGCTTAATAAAAATAATTTGATCAATATAATAAAAACTTAATAACTATTTTTAATAACCATTATCTAATAATTTGTGAAAATTCAGAAACATTTTATTCTTTAAATAATTAATTCCTATTGAAAATTTATCAATAAATTGTGCAATAGGTGCAAAAATTTCTATGGACAAAATCTTACCTTTCTGGGAATACACCAAAAGAATTTATCCTTTTACTAAGGATATTATGGAAATTCAAGCTGAGATTATACATGCATATCAATTAAACCAGATTCAGACAGTTCAAGATGCATTCTGGAGTATATTCGCACTAGATTCAGTAAAGAAATTAGATATGATAGATGTAGAAAGGATTGAGAAATTTATTCTTGAAAATTTAAAAGGTTATAAATTTTATAACCAAAAATACAAAAAAGATGACCTAAAGACCTTGTTTTGTGCCCTAGGGGCTCTTAAAATTCTTGGAAGATTGGATGAATATTCTGAAAAAACAATTGATGGGTTTGCAAATTCAGTTCTTAGTTATGATACTAATTCAGGTTTTGTGCATTGTTATGATAGTTCATGCCCAGAATGTGATGGAAAAAGTAAATTTGAATATATTTTTTACGGAATTGCATCGCTGATATTATTAAATAAGTTAAATAAATTGGATGAGGAGAAATATACTAAAATTTTTAGTATAAAACTTGGTAAAAAAAGCCATGATCTGGTATATTATTTATTAGGTTTAGTGTTATTGAATAGAATTGATCAAATAGATGAATCTTATTTCAGTCAAATCTTGAATTTTGAATCTGAAAGTGGCGGGTTCAATTTTTCGGGAGCCCTTCCTACAATCGCTGATACATTCTGGGTCGTCTCATTATATTCGGGTCTTGGATGGTTAAGAAGATCAAGAAACCTTGGAAAAGTACTCGAATTTATAAGGTCCATTTATAGTAAAAAGGAAGAAAAAGTACCCTTCTATGAAATGGATTTAAGGGATTATTGTTATGCCACTCTGATCATTTCATTTATTTATGATGACTTAACTGAGAATATCGCGATAAATTTATTGAACGAATTATATGAAAAAGATTTGATCTTTTATGAAGAATTAATGGAAACATATTATGTTAAAAAAGATATCATAGAATTGGTAATAAACGAATTAAAATCTAAATCTTGGTTCCATGCATCTATAATAAATAATAAAGATAATTATAGGGAATTTTTAAGGGGTTTAAACAGACCTAGACAAATATTAGCCGAGGAAATAGTAAAAAGAATAAGAGAAAATAATCGTCTGGATCTTACTGAATATTCAAGCACGATAAAATCTCCAGCGGTAATTGAAATAACCAAAGCAATGATGAATAAAAAAATAATAATTGGTGAAATTAAAACCATTGGTAGATTTCTAAGAAAAGAACATTATATTTTCCATGGTTATATGCCTGAAAAAGGCGTGAAGTGGTCTGGGACTCGTGATTCAAATCCTTGCTTCAAAATTATTGAAGAACGAGAAAGGTTTCCATATGATGAAAAAGAAGTCAACAAAATTTTAGAAAAAATGGAAATAATGCCTGAAACTATTTTCAATAAAATATACAATCTTATAGATTGCGACAAGGTTAATATAGCAAAAATTCAGCTCAAAGAGGAATATAATGAAGCTCTCAATTTTTTAAATAAATCGAATAATGCTATTCAAAAACGTCTATCTAAATACAAATATTTGAATAAAAAATATTTGAAAAGTTTAGAAGATAGATGGTCAAAAACCCTTGAAAAAACTCGAATTCAACTTAATAATATAAAAAATGATTTAGTTTCCAGAATAGAGAAAAAAGAAATTACTATAAAGGCATTAAATGATCTTGAAGAATTTCAAGAATTTGTAGAAAAGAATCTGCGGAAAATAAAGTATGCAGTAGAAAATGTTACTAAATTATTCCAAAATTCGGTTAGTGAATTCAAATTAGAAAAAAATAAAGATAAAATTCTAGAAGAAGTCAATAAAATTATCAATGAAATTGAACAATTAACACCAAACCTCGAAACTCAAGTTGAGTTGCTTAATAAAATAGTAGAAAAAGCAAAACTTATGGAAAATATGGAAGTTGGTGGCATTAAATTCGAGCCTCTTCATATGTGGCTTGAAAGAGAATTTTTAAATAAAAGATCATACACTTTAAAAACTTTGTCTGAAATAAAATCAAAACTGTATAAAAGAGAAGAACTTAAGCGAATAATCCAAGATAAAAAAGACGAATTTGATAAACTTATCCATGAAATCGAAGAATTAATCAATAAAAACATTTCAGCAAAAAATTATGAAGCTGCTAATAATATTCTAAAAAACAAAACTAAAGAGACATTAAGATTTATGGAAAGCATAAATCATTATATAATTGACTTCATCAAGGATACAACTAATTTGATTGATGGTTTTGACCTCGTAGTCGATGATATTATGGATTATTGGTTAAATGAAGTTATTGTCCAAATGCAAAACCAGGTAATCAATTTAAAAATTGATTTGGAGAAAAAAATTATCTCTCAAAAAGAATTAGATCGTCGAAATAAATTAGATACTCTTGTTGAAAATAACATCAAGGAAATAAAAAATATAATTGAAGAGTTCAAAAGCTCTATTGAAGAGCTCCTTGAAAAAGAAAGCAATATTGATTTTATTGTAAAGGAACTCGAAAACAAATTTTCACAAGCTAAAAAAATGCTCATAACCTGCGATCAGCAAATTAATAAATTTTTAAAATCAAGTGTCTCTGAATTTCCATCATTTTACGATACAGCAAATGT
>CAZYEE010000186.1:0-6445 GCA_964646355.1 uncultured archaeon
CAGAGAATATTGTCGGAAAAAAATTGAAGAGAAACTTATTTCATCAAAAACCTATTTTTATCTTAAAAATAATTTTTTATAATATTTCTAATTGATTCTGAAGATGTTAGAATTGACCTAAGGACAAATTTCCTGACTATTTTTTCGGTGCTTGTTGAATATTTGAGATAATAATATGGTTTTTCATCAAGAAGTATTTTTTCCATAAGTGCATATCCCTTGTCATCCCAGTCAAGAATCATTCTATTAGGAATAGCCTCATCACCGCTTTCGATTATATCAATAAAGGACAATGCTAAATAACTGTAAATCATTTTAATGACATGATCTGATTCCTTATCTTTACTAAATTCACCAATAATGAACCCATTTTTTTCTAGTAAGAGTATTGCATCTGCAAATACTTTATTCGCCAATTTTGATAGTTCCATATTTAACTCCCTGGCTTTTGATGAGATCATCGCAAGTCCGATTGAAAATGAGTTTAATATTGATAGTTCATCGTAAATTGAGGTTATGAAATATCTTACATTGAAATTCTTTTTTATTGCATCAATTTTCTGTTTATAATTTTCTACAATTTTATCCAATTTATCTTGATCATCTATTAGATCTTTTTTATGTAAAAGAACGACTATTTGCGGGTTTTGCTCGACTTTTTCGATTATTCTAAGGACGCTATTCAAATAATCAACTGCTTCATCAACTCGTTCATCATTTATATCAATCACAAAGAATAAAAGATCAGTATCATGAAAATCTCGCTCTCTCTGGATATATTCTTGCCTAAATCTTTCTTGACCGCCTAAATCCCATTGGGTAATTTGAGTATCCATACTCAGCTGAATTTCTATCCTTTCGATCCCTTGAGTCGGCTTTAACTCATTCAATCCATATTGCTTCGATTCTAAAAATTTTATTATAGAGGTTTTGCCAGCATTATCTAGTCCACAATATATAATTTTGATATTTGTAAGCATTTCCTAGTTCACTCTCTTTATTATTGATCTATAATGATTTATTATTTTGTGTTTCTATTATTATAGATTTTGGATTATAAAATTTATTAAGTTATAATTAAGCTTGTAAAGAAAAAATATCACTTTTTTCTAATAAGAATAAGTTAAATAAAACATTTTTGCAATATAAAGAATACTAAAATTATTAATATTCATTCTATGGAGAAACGTATTTTCATTTAAAAAATAAATAAAACTATAAGTTCCATAAAAATATTGCTAATTTATTAAATCGACTTATTTATTTTGTTTATTTTTGATTAATAATTATAATTATATTAGGAATTGTTTTGAAAATACTCACTTTAACCAATTCTTTTATATTCTAAAATTTTTTTATTCAATTATATTAATGAAATTATTCAACATTTGATATATCAGAAATTGTAATCATATTAAATCATAAAATGCTAAGAGATGATATGAAATATGTTAAAAAAATTATTGGAAAAACCTTCTAATAAAATTCTATATGTGTTATTGATTGTAAGTTTGGTATTATTTATCATATTAACAATATTTTTCCAAGTATATCCAGTAAATACAAATATGTCTCCATATGGTATTTTAGATTTCGAGTTAGCATTTTCAAGCGAATCAATAAAAATAATATTCACTGAATGGAATACAAATCCCGTCATATTTCATGAACAGTTGGTCGGAGTTTATGTAGATTTTGTCTATATTATTTCATATGTTTTAATGTTCGATCTTATAATGTTATTATTAATAAGAAAATTTGACGGAAGATTTCAGAATTTTTCATTACTCATGATGCTTTTACCGGTCATAGCTGGAATTTGCGATGTTATAGAAAATATTGGTTTGCTTAATATGCTTAATACAAGAGATCTATATATTTCTGGCTCAGGTTCAGATATAATTCCATTTATGACATCTACATTTGCCACAACAAAATTCATGCTACTAATATTATCTTTGATTTTCATTATGATTGAATTGACATATTTGATAAAATAAAAAAGGAAGAAAATAAGAAATAGAGACTGAAAAATATTAATGATACACCTATAATTGTAAATATTAATACAAGTATTCTGGGCGTCTGGAACTATACTATAATTTATAATGATTCTACTGGGCTGTCGGGCACTCCAAATACCGTGTTTATCACAATTACAATGCCAACTCAAACTACGCAGACCAGTACTTCTATTAGCGCTTTTGAACTTTTCAATGTTTTACTTATTATCAGTTTGTTATTCGGGACTTATTATTTAATAAAACAAAATTCTAAGAACACCAAAAACTCTAAATTTTCTCCCTTTTTTTATTTTTAGATTATTTTAAAATACATTAATTCGCTAGTTATATTGAATAGCCCTAGATTTTGAACATAGAAATTTTAATAATAAATTTAGTTTTATATTTGTTTAAGTATTCTTAATAAAAAATTTTTATTCGGAAATCAATTTCGACTGAAATTTATTATGTAGTTTATTAATAATAACTAATAATAACAAGAAATCAGAGAATAAAGCTTTTGAGAGGAAAGAAAATGGTAGATAGAACATTACCGAAAGAAATAATGAATTTTAAATTGAAGGAATATGTTGGTATACTAACGGGTGGTGGTCCAGCACCTGGTTTAAATGCAACAATTCAAGCCTTCGTATATACTGCTTATGAAAATAATATTGGAGTATTAGGGTTTCATGATGGATATCAAGGGTTATTGAATAATAATTTCAGCATTCTAGTTCCCGAAGCTTTAGATCCAAATAGAACACATATTTCATCTATTAATAACATAAATGTTTTAAGTGTAACAGGCATTGTAGGACAGCCAGGGTCTATTTTAAGGAATTCAAGGACAAATCTTATGAAAATAGAGGGAGGAATTGAGAAAGCAAAGAGAAATATCGAAGAATTGGGATTAAGAGCGATAGCATGTTTAGGAGGAGACGATACTTTGACTGTTGCACATGAATTAGGAAAAAGCGGAGTAAACGTAGTTGGTGCACCGAAGACAATAGATAATGATGTTCCTGGAACCGATTATTGTTTTGGTTTTGATACTGCAATAAATGCAGTCGCTAACTTTATCCGGAACCTGTATTGGGACGCAAAAACAACTAATGGTGTTATTGTAGTTGAGACAATGGGACGAAGAGCAGGATGGATAGCTCTTGAGGGTGGAGCGGCTGGTGGAGCACATGCAATATTGATCCCGGAGCTATATCGAGCAAAACATGAAGATCCCGACCTTTATCCTGAGCTTGAAGAATATTTGAGTATGAATTTTAACATTGATTCTGTAGTCGAAATTATAAGACGTAGAATAAAAAGAGGTAAAAATTACGCAATAGTTTGTGTTGCTGAAGGATATAATGATGAAATTCTTGAAGCAATAGTAGAAGAGGAAGCTAAGGATATTCCAAAGGACGAGTTTGGACATATAAGACTTGATAAGCTGGGTATTGGAAAAATTGTAGCGGATTACATATCCAAGAAACTCGGAATCAGGACTAGAGCAGTACAGACGGGGTATTTATCAAGAAGTGCGAGTACAAGCGCATTTGATGCTTACATGTCAATTAACTATGGAATAAGATTGATGGAATTAATAATGGAAAGCAATTACGATAAAATGATAGTAATGGAGCGATCTACCTTCGTGGTGAAGGATCTAGAAATCGCAACTAGGAAAATAAGATATGTACAACCATGGAGATTTAAAAATATTTCAAAATTCTGGAGCTGGACTCTCACAGGCTAGTTCTATTATAATTTTTTAATATAGAAATAATTTTTAAACTTCTAAATAATGAAAACAAAATCATTTTTTTACCAATAAAAACAATCAATTTTTCATTCTATTTTTTAAATTTAATAGAACTAACTTTACTACATCATAAAAAATTATTGAATTTTGGCATTGGATATGATAAAAAAAGAAAAATCTGTTGAAGATTTAGATTATGTGATATATTAGTATTTATATTTTTTATTTTTGAAAGTTTATTTTTGTTATTAGAAAAGTTGAGATGCTTGATTTTAATAAGTGTTAATTAGAGCTGATCTCTTTTTTTGCAAATGTTAAGCAAGCTGAAATTATTGGAATGAACCAGATTAAGATCGAAAATAATAATAACCATTCGAGAAGTGGGCCACCGTATATTAGATTAAATATAGCAACTGTTATGGGTAAAAATGCACCGATACTTCCAATAATATAATTAAATGGACATTTTAAGAGCTTTTGATCAGAAATAATGAGCGCAATGCCTAGAAAAATTGAACCTATAGCAAAACCACCAAATGCTCCATATGAGCAGACTGTATGCATACCAAAAAAGTCCCGGTCCTCACTGAATATTCCAACTCCGATATAGAATATAGAGCCCAACATATTAAGGAAATATGCTGCACCCATAAGTCTGAAAACCCAGCGATGCGGTGGATTGTCATTATATGATTTTTTAATGGGAGCAATATGTTTTTCTATAAAATAAATAAAGGGTATTGTTAATATTCCAGCAAAAAAACATGCTAAATCATATAAAATAGGTACAGGTGTGTAATTAATGGAACCAAGATCGCTAATATAATTTGTTGTGATTAGAAAAATATCAGGTCCAAATAAATTTGCAATAATTACTCCAATAATTATTAACCCCGGGTAAAATGCCAGTAAGAGATATCCACAATAAATTATAGTTTTAGGGCTAATTATAAACTCATAGGTTTTATCAATAAATGAGACATTATTGCTGTCCGTCATTTTATTCACCATTTAATTCAATAAAAATTTTGTATTAGTTATATAAATAGTAAAAAATTATATTGTTGTAGAAATCCATTTGATCAAATGAATATAAAGAAATTTGTTCAAAAATACATTTTAATAATAAATGAACCAAATTACCGATATATATCATATAAAAGAATTAGGAAACCGAAAATAAATAAATTGGAACTGTGAAAAAGATGTCATATGATTATAAATGGAAGATCGTGGTAATTGGCGACCCTGGAGTAGGAAAAACTACCTTGATGTTACAATACACGGAAAAAAAGTTTCAAGAATTATATATACCGACAGTTGGAGTTCAAGTTTCAGTAAAAGATATATTATTAACTGATGAGAATAATAGGACGGTAAAAATAGCACTTTACATCTGGGATATAGCAGGTCAAGTTCGGTTCTCTAAAATTAGAAAATTATTTTATGAAGGGGCCAATGCATTCATAATAGTTTATGATTTGACAGATAAGGAGACATTTATAAACTCGTCAAGGTGGTATAAAGATGTATTAGATATATTAGGAGAAGAGATCCATGGATGTTTGGTAGGTAATAAAAGTGATCTTCCAAATAGGGTAATTTCGGAACAATCAGGAAAGATATTAGCAGATAAGATGGGACTAAAATTTATAGAAACATCAGCAAAGACGGGAGAGAATGTAGATAAATTATTTTTTGAAATAGCAAATAAAATATATCAAACTATAGAATTATAAATAAGGTAGGTTTATAAAATGCCATATTCTTTATTAATAGTGGATTGGGACAAAATAAAGGGTCCAAATGTAAAAGCTAGGTATCCTCCAGCTGAGCCTCATTATAATGATGATATTCCAATGCAAGTATTTATGATGCACACAGCTAAAGAGCCACCTGAGGAGCAAATCTCATTGAATCTATCTGGAATGGATGTTTTGAGCCAATTTGTTCAATACAAACAGGATGGAGAAATGCGTAGAGTAATTTTTATGCTATTATTAAAACCTGATGAGAAACCAATTGATTTCAAGAGAAAATTAATCAAGTTTAAAGATGAAGTTATTGGTAAACTGGATTCGGATGAACTACCGAGTATAGTAGAAAATTATTTCAAGGAGAAACTTAGTAGAGGTATAGAAGAATTTAGTGTAGAAGGTTTTAAGAAAAAATTAATACTTCAAGCTCAAAATCTATTAGAAAAAGGCCAAACACAGTTGGCACGAGAAATAATTGAAAAAAGTGAGAGAATTCCAAGGACTATTTTTAATATTCTAAGAAAAACTGATGAATTATTAGATAAAGAGGCATATGAAGAAGCAGCTAAAAATTATGAAGATGTGGTCGCTTTACTTACTGAAATTCAGGAAGACGATCTTGCTGCTGAATATGCTCAAAAAGCCATGGAAGTTAAAAAGATCCCAAAATTATTATCGAAACAAAAGGATCTACTGGATAAAATTCATAAAATTACTAAAAAAATAGATTTTAATAAATTAATGAATCTATTAAACGAGATTTCAAAAGTTTCAAAGGAATTGGATCAAGAAGATAGAGCAAAAGGATACTCAGATCAAGCATTGGCACTTAAGCAATTTATCGAATCTAATACAGATAAAGAAGAAACAATCGAAGAAGCTGAAGAGGAAATAGAATTAGAAGTTGTGGATGAAGATGAATC
>CAZYEE010000186.1:6545-7980 GCA_964646355.1 uncultured archaeon
AAAAAAATCAATATAAGAAACTAAATTAAAAAATAAATTTTAAATTTTTTATCTTTATTTCTATTCTAAATATGATGCTAATTCTAATTTTTTTAACTAAATATTGTTTAAATCAATTTTAAAAATCATAATTGGATCGAAATAATAATAGACTTCTTATTATGGATATACCCTTGTTATAGTTCTTGGGAATGGGATAGCATCACGAATATGATCAAGTCCACATATCCATTTTATTATTCGTTCGATTCCAAGTCCAAATCCGGAGTGTGGGACGCTACCATACCTTCTTAAATCAATATACCATTCATAGTCAGCTGGATTTAGATTTTCTTCTTTTATTCTTTCAATTAATAAATCTTTATCGTGTATTCTTTGACCTCCGCCGATAATTTCACCATGACCTTCTGGAGCTAGTAAATCGGCACAATTTACAACATTTGGATCTTTATCATCAGGTTTATGGTAAAATGCTTTAACATTTTTAGGATAATTGTAGATAAATATAGGAAGTTTAGCATCACTAGTAAGTATTTTTTCCTCATCAGCACCTAAATCATCTCCCCATTCAATATTTACACCTTTATTTTGCAAAATTTCGATTGCTTCAGCATAGGAAATTCTAGGAAATGGAGCCTTAATATGTGATAAATTATCTCGTTTTAGAAATTTAAGTTCATTTAAATTAAATTTATTGACTGATTGAACAATATGTTCAATTAATTGTTCTTGATAACGCATATTTTGCTCATTATCACAAAAGGGCTGTTCTGCTTCTAAGTGCCAGAATTCAGTAAGGTGTCGTATTGTCCTAGATTTTTCAGCCCGAAAAGAAGGTGCAATCACGTAAACATTACCTAAAGCAAATATTAAGGCTTCAAGATATAATTGAGATGATTGAGTAAGATACGCTTTTTTATTGAAATAATTGAAACCAAATAAAGTTGCACCTCCTTCGCATGCAGCAGTAATGATCATGGGAGTAGAAACTTCAATAAATCCATTATTTTTAAACCATTCACGAGCAGCATGGAGTACTGTATTACGAATTCTCATGATAGAGATCATTTTTCGACTTCTGAGCCATAAGTGTCTCTTGTCAAGAAGAAATTCAATACTTTGATCCTTTGTGATAGGAAAAGGTTCGGCAAGGCCGATTATTTTTAAATTTTGAACATGTATTTCATATCCTAATGGGCTCCTTGTATCCTGTTTTACTATTCCCTCAATTTCTAAAGATGATTCTATCGTTATTTTTTTCGCTAATTCAAATAAGGGCCCATTTATGTCCTTTTCCACCAAACACTGTATTATATTTGTAGGATCTCTTAATAATATGAAAATACGTTTGCTGGATCCTCTAATTCGATGAACCCAACCTCTTATTATTACTTCCTTGTCCAAGAATTTTAAATTGGCAATTTCATTGATCTGA
>CAZYEE010000187.1:0-7890 GCA_964646355.1 uncultured archaeon
AAACAGTTTGTAATAAATTTCAAAAATGTCCCGCATGATTTTATTTAGATTTGTACCATCGGGATCCTTTTTTAATTCATCATATTTTGCTAATAAAGCCCGTAACATTTCTTTTTTCTTGTCAAGCGAATGCGTCATTTTTCGCATCATCCTTTTGTCATAACTTGTAACATGAAAATAAATGGATAAGTGAAACATGAATCAGTAAATTCTCGAATGAATTTTCTAACTTTTATTATTGTGCCATAATTCATGAGATAATTTATATTTCAGATTAATCAAATATTTTTGTTCTGGTTTTTTTGGGAAGAGTTTCAGTGATCTCAACTTATAATAAGCAAGTTATCTAATTAATTGGAGATAATTTTATAAGAAGGAAAATAGAGAAAAAATGTAAGTACTGAATAAAGAGTGAAAATTATGCATGTAGAAGAATATATCGAAGATATCTATACATGTAACAGAACACGTTGCGGTTTTTGTAGAGAAGAGTGCCCAGTATACAACGAATTTAGGTTTGAAGCATATAGTTGCAGGGGAAGGATGTTAATTATTAGGGGATTGATCGAAGGAAAAATCAAAATGAGTAAAGAATTATTAGATTGCGTGAATTTATGTGCTACATGCGGGTACTGTCGGTATAAATGTGCATTACATAATGTAGATATAATCGAGGCATTGAGGGCGGACCTAGTCGAACACGGGATAACCGATAAATATCATGATGTTGTGAGGGCCCATGTCTTGAAAACGGGTAATCCGATGGGGCTCCCAGCAGAAGACAAGTCAAAATGGGCTGAAGGCTTAGAATTTGACGATAATTCAGATAAGCTTTTTTATACTGGCTGTGTATATCCTTATCTCTATCCTGAACGATTAAGGACTATTGTAAACGTATTTAACAAATTGAACATTAAATTAAAATACCTAGGAAATAAGGAAAGTTGCTGTGGAAATATATTATATACAACTGGCTATTGGAAAGATTTTGATGAGATAGCTCAGAAAAATATAAATGTGCTTAGCAAAAGTGAGGTTAAACAAATAATTACACCATGTCCTGGTTGTGCTAAAATATTAAAATTGATATATCAAGAACGATTCGGAGACTATGGGATTAATATAATGCATGTAATAGAATTTTTAGATAAATTAATAAGCGAGGGTAAAATAAATTTTATAAAATCAGTAAATATGAAAATAACATGGCATGACCCTTGTGATTTATCAAGGCATTTGAGAATAATCGAGGAACCAAGAAGAATATTAAATAAAATACCAGGAATTGAATTTATAGAAATGGAGCATAACAAATATGAATCTAAGTGCTGTGGAGCAGGTGGTGGAATGCTGAATGCCTGTACCGATGTTACTATGGATATTGCGGAAAAACGACTCAGAGAGGCTGAAAAAACTGGTGCAGAATATATTATAACAAGTTGCCCGACCTGTGAATCTACATTTGAGCGAATTATTCGATATGAAGATTCTGAAATGAAAATTATGGACCTATTTGAATTAATAGAGAAAGCTCTCTAATTTTTTAACTTTATTAATTTACATAAATTCAATAGCGAAAAATTGAAAAATCTTATAAGCATGTTTAAAGAATTTCTTCTTGATTACAATGGATATTTACATTGAAAAAGGTGCGCATATCGATATAGGCGACTTTAAGATTGCGATAGACCCGACAAAAAAGCCCCACGATGTCGATTTAATTCTAATCTCACATGCTCATAGTGATCATTATACAAAATCGATATTTAATATGGAGCAGCCAAAATTAATGAGTATTGAAACTTTTGAGATTTTTAATGCGCGATTCAAGGATGCAAAAGAAAAAATTAAGAATTGTCAATTATTAAATGAAAATAAACAGTTAAAATTTGGCAATTTTAACAAAATCAAAATAAGTGCATTCTACTCCGGTCATTGTGTCGGTTCACTACAATTCCTGATAGAATATAAAGACCGTAGAATTGTATATACTGGCGATTTTTGTTTAGAGAATCGGATGGGATTTAAAAGAGGAAATATTCTTAAAGGTACTGACCTCATAATTGATTCAACTTATTTTGATACTCTCTATAGATTCCCGCCTCGAAATCAGATTTATGTTGAATTGTTGAAGTGGCTAAAATATAGGCTTATTGACTGCGATCAACAGCAAATAATAATTTTTGGGAGAAGACTTGGAACATGTCAAGAATTAACAAGTTTATTAAATTTCTGTAGTTTAAAAAGAGAATATAACCTAAAAATTTATGTGCATCCGCTTGTTTTTCGGATTAATAATATTCATTCGAGTTATTATGAAAATCTGGGTGAATACGAATATTTAAAATCTCCATTTATTCCTAATGGGGGAAATGGAGATAATTCTGAAGATGAGATTAAGGTTTTCGGGAATGTCAATATACCTTGTAAAGAAAAATCAGTATATATTGCTCCCTTCTATCTATCCTATAGAAAACAAATAGAAAAGGTATTCCCGAACTTCAATATTGACAATTTTGGGCTATTAACAGGCTGGACTCTCAATAAAGAATTTTATCTTAAGGGCTTTCCATTGTCTTCACATGCGGGCTATGACCACATATTATATTATAAAGAAAAATGTGGTGCTAGAAATGTATATTTAATCTGATTTTAATCTGATCTTAATCTGATCTTTACTTGATTTTGTATAATTATGCTTAATTACTCATTGCACATTATGTTTAATCACACAACCTTGTTTAATTACATTTTAATTAATCAAACTCCTTTCCCTTTTTTCTTAAATTGAGTTTGATATAGATTTTTTAAATCATCGAGAGTATTTATTTCATCTACAGATTTATCCTCTCTTATTCTCTTGATTCTTGCAAATCTAAGTGCATATCCACATTCATATTTTGGACTTTTTTGGACCTCATTAAACACCACTTCTACCACGATTTCTGGTCTAACAAATACTGTATGTTTGTACTGTTGAATTTTTAACTCCAGCAGTCTTTTTGTCATATATTCAAATTCAATATCAGTAAGTCCTTTGAATGTCTTTCCGACAATTTTGAATTCATCGTTATCTCGTACTGCCAAATGATAATTGCTCAACCAATTATGTCTACGACCAGAGCCCCAATCTGCGGCAATTATAGTGAGATCCAAGCTATATTCTTCTTTTAGCTTCAGCCAGTCCTTTTTTCTACTTCCTAAACTATAAATACTATCTAACCTTTTTCCAATAATCCCCTCATGTCCAGCATTTATAGCGTCTTGGAAGAATTTTTTTATTTCAATTTCATTCGAACTTATCAAAGATTTTGCAGTTTCTAATCCGTTAATAGACTCTGTCAATTTTTTTCGTCTGAAATGCAGAGGTTTTTCCAGTAATGTGGTCCCATTTACTAAAAGTATATCAAAAAAATAGATTGTATAAGTAAGTTCAGATAATTGGAGTTCATTTCGCTTTTTCATCAAATCTTGGAATGGTAATGGTCTATTATCTTTATCAAGCGCTACTAATTCTCCGTCTAATATTATTGAATCTGCCCTAATCTTGTGCCCAATATTATCAATCAATGAGACAAATTCATTAGTGATATCATGAAGTGTTCGAGTAAATAATTTGATTTTAGTGCCTTTTTTATGAAGTTGAACTCGTATACCATCGTATTTATATTCAAAAATAGTGTTATTTGTGTGTTCTTTTAGTATTTCTTTAATATTTAATGCCATTTCAGCAAGCATCGGTTTAATGGGCCTAAAAACTTTTATTTGAATTTTCCTTAAAGAAACTAAACCCTCTGTTATGGCGATTCGGGCTATTTCACCTATATTACCATGACACATATAAGCGTTTTTAACAAGTTTAAGATCAATCTTGGAAGATTTAGCAATAGCTTGGAGTACAACCCCCTCTGATACTCCAATACGGAGTTCATTAAGTATAATTCGAGTAAGAATATCTCTCTCAATTGGTGTGAGTTGATTAAAAACCCCTAACAGGATATTTTTTCTATTTTGAATACCCCCCTCCCCAGATTCTGAGCTAATTCTCTTGAAAATTTCATAAATCTCTTTTAATGTATATTCTTTTTTAATTAAAATTGTTTGACGGGCTGATTTATTTAGAATATCTTTGATTATGCTATAACTGACATTTAAGCTTTTATTTTCTCTATCAGGGAATATTTTTCCACTCAAAAATAATACAACTGGTTCTATCTCATCTGGTGTAAGAGATAGTAAGAAATTTTTAATTAAATTGATTTTGTTTAATGTTTTTGATTCTTTTTCCAATTTTATGCATAAATTCGCAAAATCTATAAATTTTATAGGAATTTGATACCCACCACCATTAGAAATCTATGATTTAGGTTTTTTTAATCAAATTAAAAAAGAGAATCAGTGAATTAATCTTATACTGAACTGAAATTAAAATTTATAATTAATTAGATTATAAATCAATAAATGTGATGCAAATAAATAATAATAAATTAAATAAGTATTAAATGAATAAATAATATCAATAATTTTATTTTATTTATTTACGAATTAATTTAAAACCTTTGGGAAAATTACCAAAGTATTGTTCATAACGTTGAATAAACTCATTTTCCGAGAATACATGTTCTTGTCCTCCAGAGGTTTCAACGATATATGAACCTACAACAGCACCGAGTTTACAGCATTCATATAGGTCGAGATTATCTAGAATCCCTGAAATAAGTCCCGATCTATATCCATCTCCCGCTCCTGTTGGGTCAACTACTTTCTCTGGTTTTGCAACAGAGATCTCACATTTTTCTCCATGATCATATAATATAGAACCATTTTCTCCTAAAGTAATAATCAATTTTGGAACTATTGAGCATAATTTATTTTTATCCATATTGGTCTTTCGTTGTAATAGTTTGAATTCATGTTCATTTACAATAACAAATTCGACACTATTTAATAGATTTTGTAATTCTTCTTTAGAAAATTGACCTATTTGCTGTCCTGGATCAAAAATTTCGGGAATTCCAATCTGATTTAATTGATTATGAAAGGAAATCATAGCATTTATTGGATTTGGTGCATTGATTGCAATTTTTATATTATCAAATTGAGAAATTTTTCGATATAAATTAATTTTATATGCATTTCTTAGGGCGCCAGCATAAAAGGTTATGATTTGGTTTTTATTAATGTCTGATACTATATAACATCTTGCAGAAAAATCATTTTCATAAATATCTACTCTACAGTCCGTGTATTTTTGTTTTAAAATCATTGGATAATCTGTTTGATAAAAATCCTTTCCGACGCTGGAGACCATAATTGATGGTTTTTTTAATAGTCCTAAACTATAGCATATGTTTCCTGCCGTGCCCCCATATTTAACTTCGTAAGAATCTACGACCAATGCCATCTGAAAATTGAATTGATCTTGTTGGACTAAATGATCAACAAAACGGTCCTTAAATTGCATTATATAATCAAATGCTATAGATCCCAAAACTAAAACAGTAGATCTCAAACAGATCAAATCCTGCTAATAAAATCAATTTATTAATTAAAATTATTATAATTATAATATTATCTACGAGAAAATATCATAATCTAAGCTAATTTAATTATGAATTTGAATTAGATTAATTAATGATCACGAGATTATTTAACTAAAATTTGGATGATAGAACATATACTTGTCCAATAGGGTTATTTTATGGTAATTTCACTGATGTTAAAATGGCGTTTGGCCAACATTCTAGCTTTGGCTATATTACGCCCATTTTTTCCAATAGCAATACCACGATCTCTACTATCTACCGTAATTATTGCAACTTTTTTGTTGTCCTTTTTAGAGTTTGTGATAATAACATTTTTTACTCTTGCGGGAGCCAAGGTATTTTTAAGGAATTCTTCAGGAGTTGGTGCATATTCAACAACATCTATAGTTTTTTTAAGGAATTCCTTAACTCTTCTGATATTAATTCCTTTTTTTCCGATTGCAAGACCGATATTGCCTTCATTTACAACAAACACAATTCTATCTTCTTCATTATCAATAATACAATCTCTAACTGATGATCCTGTAATACTTTCAAATACGGAGATAAATTGAATCTCATCATTACCCAGTTTGATACTAGCCAATCTTTCATCTACTCCATTTCGTTTATTTATAATATTAATGTATAATTTTTCTTATGAATTAATAATATCTTATGAATTAATATTTTTAATCTTTTATTTCAATTATCTTTTATACTATTTTACTATTTTTTTTATATTTTTTACTATCATTTTATATTTTAATTTTAAAAGCACTTAAAAATTGTTTAGAATTCAAATGAAGTTCAAATGAATAATCAAATGAATAATGAATATGTAATTCTTAAGTAGTCAAACATGAATTAGAATAGAATATAAAATTTTTTGTATAAGTATTTAGGTATTTACAGATTTTATATTATAATTTTGATATATAAATTACTCCTTGTTGTTATTTAATAATTACTGAAGCTATAAAAAGGTTTATTTAAAAAATTTTTCAATATCAGAATCACCGGGATCTATTATACTAAGGACTGCGATCATATATGGTTTACCGCATATAAAACCTAAATCCCAGCTTGACCCGCTAAACTCATATATTTTTATTTTTGGTTCAAATCCGTTGCAATATTTGTATAAATCTGAAGCTATATGTTCTGGACAGTTATTTGCTTTTATAACCATTTGGACTTTTCCTTGCTTTATTGCTTTTAAAGATCTATTACTACCAATAATAACTTTTCCGGTTTTTAAAGTGATACGAAGTGAATTTTCTAATTCCGAGGTTGTTAATTGGCTCATTTTTCGTTTACCATATTTTTTTAACTTGATGAAGTTAATACTCAATTGATTTAAAATTTTTGGTATAGTTTTGTTTATATACAACAAATAGGATTATAAAAATATTATGAATTTTCGGGGGATTTGCGATATGGAGAAATTAAAAGATCAATATTTCCAGTTCCAAGGGGGATGATCTGGCCTATGATGACATTTTCTGTGATACCAGTTAACGGATCAATATCGCCTCTTAAACTGGCTTCAAGTAAGTGTTTGATTGTAATTTCGAATGAAGCTCTTGCTAGTGCTGAAGCTTTTTTGCCACTAATTCCATGTCTACCTATCTGTCTCAATGTTCCTGTATTTGTCATTAAATCCGCCACTAACATTATATGTCGAATATCAACATCTAGTCCTTGCTCTTCGAGTACACTCCAAGCTTCTTTTATTATAGCATTTCTACAGGCTTCAATTCCTAATACCTCATAAATTTCTCTTAAGTGATTTGTGGTAGTTCTTGTGTGATCCACTCCATCTATTAGCAATACTTCCTTGAAATTAGTACCCTCTGTATATATAACGAATTCATTAATTTCTGATTCTTTTCGTATTACTACTCTTTTAATACCTTCTATACCCTTTATTGGAAAATCTTGAATTTTTTCTTTTTCTTTCTGTAATTTATCCAAATCACTACCTTTAGGTTTGTATACAACTTCTTTTCTGCTTTTTAATATCTTAACTTCTCCCTTTTTCTTCCAAGGTTTAATTTTACTTTCAATTAAATCATATGTAATACCTTTATCTTTCATTAGGGCTTCATTTAATGTTATAATGATCTCCATATTTGATAAATCAATATCGATTGAATCTGCTATATTTTCAAATCTTGTGAGTTCTATTTTTTGAGATATTTCTTTGACTTTTTCCTTATCGGTGGCTATATTCTTTTTCAGATATATTGTCATCATAGGAGTGCTAGGTATTCTTCGAGCGTCCACGATCTCTATTAATCGGGGTAGACCTAAAGTAACATTAAACTCTGCTGCTCCTGCATAATGGAATGTTTTCAAGGTC
>CAZYEE010000188.1:0-7823 GCA_964646355.1 uncultured archaeon
TCAAGGTGGGTCAAAGTATAACATGTCATCCATCAGCGGACGTGGTTTCGCTACCACAGTTGACAGTCTTTACGTGATCAAGAAGGCAGTATACGAGAAAGGCTTAATCACGATGAGAGAATTAACCAAAATGCTATCAAGAAATTATAAAGGAATTAAAGCTGAAAAATTCAGACAAGAATTATTAAATAAATTTCCTAAATATGGAAATGATATAGATGATGTTGATGAAATAGCAGTGAGATTAGCCAGTGATTTTTGTGATTTGGTTAGTATAAATAAGTGTATACACACAAACAAGAATGGAGGAATTTATCGACCCGGATTTTTTTCCTATGGAATGAATGTATCGGATGGGTTCTTTTTAGGAGCAAGTCCTGATGGTAGGCTCGCTGGACAAGCAGTATCAAATAGTATGTCCCCTTCAAATAATGCAGAAAAGAATGGGCTTACTTCAATGCTTAATTCGGTGTCTAAAATTGATTATACAAAAGTGAGTAATGGATATTCTGTTAATGTCAGATTACCAATGGGGATATTTAATAAAAAGGAGAATAAGAAAAAATTAGCACAAATCATTAAATCATATTTTAAGATGGGTGGCAGCCATATTCAGTTTAACATAATTGATCATGAAGTACTTTTGGATGCTCAAAAAAGACCTGAATTATATAAAGATTTAGTGGTGAGAGTCACTGGTTATGCGGCATATTTTATTGATCTTGGGAAATATATTCAAGATGATATCATTGCCAGGTATCAATTTCAATGTCTTTAACGGTATTTTGACTAATGATTTAATGACAAAAAGGTTCTTTAAAATTAATAAAATTTGGATAAAAAATTGGCAGAATAAACATTTACAATTTGCAAAATGATACAAAAATACAGAAAATAACTCAAAAGGAAAAAACTGATAAATAGAACTGAAAACATAGAAGCTATTTCAAAATTAACAAAAATTTTTGAATTTGATGGGGAGCATTTTATAAATAAAAAATGAAATTAATTAATTATGAGTTCTTTGGATAATTACGTAATAATAACAAGCAAGAGGTTTTTAGAAAAAATAAACAATTATTTAGAGTTTAAGAGAAATTTTTACAATATTCCAAAAAGAAACATAATTACAGTAGAAGAGATAGAAAAAAGCAACTACTATAAAATGATTAAGGATGAGGATCTAATTGATACAGTCATCGAAGAATACAAAAAAGTCATTGATACTACCAATTTAAATCCAATTCAGATTCATGGAAAATCAAAATTCATGTATAAAATGGCTGAAGCGATTAAAGCAAAAATTATCGATTTAAGTAGTAATATTAAAATAAGTTATTTATTGATAATTGGGGATTCGGGGATAGTGCCGCCATACTGTTATTATTGGAAGGGCGCTGATAGCTCAGGTTATGAGACAACGATTACATATTTTTCAGACCAGATTTATGGAGATTTAGATTTTGAAGATTCACATATAGAAGTTGCAGTCTTTAGAATTGCTGTGGTCAGTAATTTTACGTTTACTGAAGTGCTTGATAAGATATTAGGATATGAAAAATATGTTCATGATTACATCAATAATGAGAATAAAAATTCAGATAAATTTAATTGGATAAAACGAATCTGTCTATTTCCAGATACCACTAATGGAAATGATTTTTTAAATGCAATAAACAAAATTAAGACATATCTAGAAAATATAGAAGATATATCAGAACGGTTAATGATTTCACAAGAAGATTCGCAAGAGAATACTATTGAAAAATTTAATAGAGGATCAGTATTCTGGATATATTTTGGTAGGGGTGATCATTCGGGCTGGAATGCAGTTAATGGAATAAATAATACTATGATTAAAAATCTAGAGAATAATAAAATGTTACCTATAGTAATTTCTAATGGCTCAAGTACTTGTTCGGTCCAATATGAGAGGAGGAAAATATTTGGGCAACAGCTATTAAATAAAAAAAATGGAGGATCAGTTTTCACAATTGGACCCTCATATATTATGGATCTGGACATCTCAACAAAAGTAGTTATGCAATTCCTGAAGGAAATTTTTGAAAATAAACGCATAACAAATTTTTAGGAAAAATTCATTTCCAATAGAAATCTTTTTTATCACAAATTTAAATGTGTGAAAATAAGAATATAAATTAAATATAATGGGTAAAATTTTTCTTAATGTTTTTAATACATTACTAGACGAAATTAAAGAATATCGTGAATCAGATCCTTATAGTTATGAATTAAAGAAAAAATCAATATTTGAATATTTTCTTCTTGGCGATCCGACATTAAGATTACCATTTAATCTTCCTGATTCTGAAGATGATGCACCATTTGAAATAATCAAGCCAATACCGGAAGAACCAATAACTGAGAAACCCAAAGCTGAAAAATTATTTGAAGAATGGAAAAATCGAATTTCTGATTCTATATTAAAGAAACTTTATTTACCTCTGGATTTTCTTAAAAACCTTAAACTAGAGTCTTCCGAAGAGGGAAAAGGACTAGTAGTATCGATAAGGAACTTGTATGAAGCTAAAAAAGTTGAAAAAGGCGAAGTACCCGGAAATAAGAGGGATGATATCTCTTTTTATACTGAAGATGAAATCAATAATGCACCAAGAGAAGCTCCTGTTGCTTATGAGGAAAAAACATATATATATCCAATTCAAGGCACTGATACAACTGAACAATGTCCCGATTGTAGCGGAACAGGAGTATTATC
The DNA here is from genome assembly GCA_964646355.1 of uncultured archaeon. GTDB lineage: Archaea > Asgardarchaeota > Lokiarchaeia > Helarchaeales > HEL-GB-B > HEL-GB-B. The sequence goes on from CAZYEE010000188.1 coordinate 2,738, forward strand.
TTGTTCTGATTGTGAAAATGGTATGACTAAAAGTGGGACTAAATGCAGCACATGTAAAGGTACAGGTACCACTCCATGTGAGAGGTGTGGTGGGACTGGTAATATTATAAAATTTGATATGGTGATATGGAAATGGATCCCATTTACCGATTATGCGACTTACTGCACATTTGATATTAATATAGAAGAAGTATTTCCAGAAATAACTCCAGAAGGAACAAATTTTGTTTTAAGAGTAGAAGAGGCAACCTTAGATGAATTTGATGGTGATGAAGAATTACTAAACCGAGCAATAGAAATGACTGATTCGATAAGAAAAATTTCGAATGAACGGAAAGAATATAATGGATTTCAAATATTGAAAATAGAATTACAGCGAAGTGAAGCTGAATTCGCCCCAATAGTTAAATTGGTATGTAAATATAAAGAAAAAAGTTTCGATGTCTATTCTATCGGTATTCCAGATAGATTGCATGTGTTTAAAGCTCCAAATATTCCAAAAACTTTCAAAATAATATTTATCATTCTCGTAATAATAGTAGGAATTTTGGCGACCATTTTAATCCTCAATTTACTGCCAATTTAGATAAATAGTCTTTTAAAACTTATTTATGCCTTATTTTTTCTTTTTCTTTTTCTTTTTCTTTTTCTTTTTCAAATATACGAAATTAATTTTAATTGATAATTAAGATAATTAAATATGAAAGCAGCTGTATTAAGAGATTCAGGTATTAATATAGAAACTGTACCCAAACCAATACCAAGAGAGGGACAAGTACTTATAAAAAATATAGCAGTAGGAATTTGTAAAACCGATATAAGTATAATAAAAGGAGATTATAAAATACCACTACCTAGAATTCTTGGACATGAATTTGCGGGAATAATAGAGGAAGTCGGAAATGGTGTTAAAGGTTTAAAGCCTGGAGATAGAGTGACTAGCGAGATTAACATTTCTTGTGGACATTGTTATTTTTGTCGTAGTGGACAACGTACTCAATGTTTGACGGTTAAAGCCATTGGGATATATGAAGATGGTGCATTTGCTGAATATACTTTAACTCCCGCATATAATGTTCATAAAATAGGAAACATCGATTTTAATAATGCGACATTTATTGAGCCTCTTGCTGCAGCCATTAATACTTTTGATATGTCTCCTTTAAAAAAACAACACAAAAATGTTGTAGTAATTGGTGCAGGAAAACTTGGATTATTAATACTTCAAGTAGCAAAAATTTATGGTAGGAAAGTTATTGTCATTGGAAAATCGCATTTGAATTTAGCGAAAAATCTTGGTGCAGATATGATTATCAATGCTCAAAAAGAAGATTTTAGAAAAATAATCTATGATCACACAAATGAGGTGGGAGCTGATGTAGTCGTAGAAACTACAGGAAATCCACAAGGCATCGAAATGGCATTAGATATTATAAGAAATAGAGGATTAATCTGCCTGAAAAGTACTCATGGATTAATGGTTCCATTAGATTTAACAAAAATAGTCGTAAAAGAATTACATTTACAAGGTTCAAGATGTGGAAACTTTAAAAAAGCAATTAAAATGTTCCATAAAATTAGAGTCAAACCTCTGATTTCTAAAATCTATTCATTAAATGATATCAAAAAGGCTATTAAAGAAGCCCAAAAGTCAGAAAATATTAAAATAATAATTAGGCCATTTGATTAAATTCATTATTTTTATTCAAAAAAAACGGCAGGTTTAAAGCGAATTAACTACATTCATTTTGAGAAATAAATTAATAGAAATACAGTTTTTTATAAGTAATACAATAAAAATACAATTCTAATTTGATTGATCAATAATATTATTTTAGAAGAATTCAATCTGGATCAATTTTCATAATAAATTAAAAAATCAAAAGTAATTAGAAAATAAAATAATTGATCAATTAAGAAAAAAAGTGTTATTAAAGTAATAAAAAAAATAAATCAAAGTATTTTATATTTATTCTTCTTCTTCAGGTGCTTTTAATTTTATCACTTCAGTACCGACTACTTTTTTGTCGTCTGGATTGATGTATAAAATTAATTTTTCTACATCTAATTCTTCATATTCTACAAACCAAATGTTTTTTGGTGGTTCTCCTTTAATAGCACCCTTATTCTTTTTTAGCCATGCTTCAGTCTTTTTTGGAGTAAGTTTACCAACATTAATGACACATTCGGGATATTTTTTCTCGAACTGCTCGGCTTCCTTATTTCCTTCTATAGCCTCTAAAGCATCATCTTCAGTAAATTTAGCCATCTTTCTTTCACTTCAGTTAATTTTTTATTCATGTTGTTTTTGATAAAAAATTTTGTGATTTAAAAATATAGTTGATTAATTATAATAGAATCTTATTTACATTTTCAATTATAAACCTTTTTTCAATTAATAAACCATTTTCTTTTTCAAAAACATAAAATTTAAAACCGGAAGAGCTTTTGTTTTTTGATAAAAAAGGGAATTGAATGAATCTAAGAATTTTTAAATATTTTAAAGATTTAAGATTTAAACCGGAAGAGTAGCCAAAATAAAGATTTGAAGAGTTTAAAAATAGCGGTATGATTATTTGGGATTGGAAAATGAAACATATTAATATCTAAATAAAAAAGATAATAATTCATTCATAATTGTTATAAAATCGAATAATTTTTGAATTGTAAATAAAAAAATAATCAAATAAAAAAATTTTCAGATATAATATAGAGGATAAGAAAAAAATAAGGTTATGCATTAATAGCATCTTTTAGAAATATTTGAAATTTACCCAATGTTCCACCATAATTTCCGGATGTTATTTTCTTAATACCTGGAATTTTCACTGCGGCTTTAACACCAGCTCCAGTAGCCTTAGTCAAAACATCTTGATTGATACCATTAATTACAATTTCAAGAATGCAGTTTACACCATCTGGAACAAGAGAATCTTCAATTTCATTTTTAAGGGTAGGACAATATCGATGGTTGGTACTGGCATGAAGGAATTTAGAATATTTTAATGACCCTGTTTTAGAACCTGAGCGACATATGCCTCCTGGAAAACTTGTGATAACACCATCTACTTCATTGATAGCTTTTACTGCTTCCATTGCAGCTTTTAAAGTATTTTCATGGGTATCTCCCATGATGAAGATATTACCACCAGCGACTCCTTTTTTTGCACCAAATGACTCTTCTATAGAAAAAATACCTTCCATTACAGGTATATCCCACATTTTTCTTCCATTAAATTCTCTTAATTTTTCCCATCCATCTCCAAAATATTTCATCATTTTTCCGATAGTAAGGACCAAAGGCTTTTCAGTCTTTTTATCAATATCCGGTTCATCTTGAAGATTATCATAAACAGCAACAGTTGGACATGTGAGGAGACACTGCCCGACTCGATTCATAAGAGCGTTTTTCAGTCCTTTTTTAGGTGCAAAGATGAGTACAGAAACACCAGGACGTCCATCGGGTGTTTCATTGGGAGGTACTATTTTTTCAATAGCAGCTTCACAATCACATGCAATTGTAGAAACGGCATAACCCGTAAAAACAGTAGCAGCAGTTTTTGCCCAGTATTCATCAATTCCGGTTATTAAAATACGAACATACCACATAGAAAATGCTTCGGCATAAGTATCTTCAATTTCTACGCCATTTAACTCCATTTTATCACCTTATTTTTAAAGTATATTCCTAATATTTTCTTATTAAAATATAAATTTATCCAAAATGCCCAATCCTATAAAAAATATTTATCTGTAAAAAGTTTTATGATTTAGACTTTTTGAAGTAAAAATAGGTCTTAATTTAAGATCGAGATATTGATTTCGGGGTGGTTAAATAAAAAAGTGAAATATAACAAGAATAAAATAAATTATTATTAAAATTTAAAAGAAGCTGATACTCTTGATTAAGAATCAATTAGAAATTAATTTCATGAAAACATTGATTAACGGATATCAGAAATAGATACTAGAATTATGGATTTAATTCATGAGCTTCTATGATTTTTACAATTTTAAATTGAGGATTTTTTTCTTGACAAATTCTTATGGCGTCTTCAATAGTAGGTGCTGATATAACCATTGTAAAGAGAATTTCTTTTTCATTTTGAAATTTTATTAGAAATTTTTTGAAACCTATAGGACTAGGGACATCCAGAGGTTTTGGATAAGAAGTATATTGTGAAGAGATTGATTGAGGTTCAGATTGTTGAACAGGTTGCTGTTTTTTATATGAGATGACTTGAGGAGTTTTCTGTTGATATTCTGGGGATTGGTCTTGTGGAATCGCTTGAGGTTTCGGTGGAATCGAGAATTCAGTATAAATTTTATTTTGATCTGTAGATGGTTGTGCTGCTTGTGGATAAGGAGGGATTGGTGTGGATGAGATTTCTGTTGGAGTAGCTTGATCGATTGCAATCGATTTAAATTTTGATTCAACAGACATAGGCTCAGGTGTAGCTTGTGGAGGCTTAGGAATAGGAGGTTTACCGGCAGGTGTAGGTGCTTCTTTTTTAAGCCCACTTGGAGGTACAAAACTAGATACTTTAATATTCTTCAAATTTCTAATTTTATTCAAAATTTTATTATATTGAGAATCCTCACAAACACTATCTTTATAAGCTTGTACACTTCGTATAGCTGTTTCATATTTTTCCAATTCATGAATTTCTTCTCTTTTGTGAGGAAGTAATACATCGGCTGCTTTTTCTGCAGCACGTTTCATATTCATAATCATAATTGCCATGTCTTCCCGTTTATTGGAGATACATGCAATGTAGCCCAAATCTTCAATAGGACACACTACCATAAATGGAGTAGTGCCATATTTGCCTTCCTCAGTCATCATTAATAAATAGCTCAATTTCTTTCCTAGAAGGGTATCTTGCAGTTCTTTTCTGGTATCCTCTGCTCCTGTGAGAGAAAACAGTGTAGTAGCGGCGATTAAATCCTCTTTATCTAAATTTTCTTGTGGAAGCTTAGATGCCATTGCTAAACCTTGCCAATCTGCAATAATAACTGCTTGAATCTCTACAGACGATAATAACTCCTCTAAAATTCGGTTTAATTCATAAGATTTGGACTTAAC
>CAZYEE010000189.1:0-7806 GCA_964646355.1 uncultured archaeon
TTAAAGAGCCTGAAATTTACAATTTACATAATATAATTTTTAATGGTACAATGGTTGTGAAAGGAAATGGAAAAGGTATTGTGATTGGTATTGGGCTCGATACCTATTTAGGTAAATTAGCCAGCGGTATAAAAGAAATTTCAATAAAAGAAGTACCGCTACAAAGAAAAATGAAGCAGTTAGGAAGGGCACTTGGGCTGATAGTTGTGGCCCTGGTGGTAATCCTATTTATAATTCAAATTATAACTATGATTGCTTATAATACATTAACATTGGCGGGAATTGGGAATAGGTTGTATCAAATGGTCTCATTGGTAGTGGCTGCAGTTCCCTGGAATTTTCCATTAATTATTACATTTATTTTATTAAGAGGGATCATGAATTTGGCACGAAGAAATGTTATAGTTAGAAAATTGGCTTCAATTGAGTCATTAGGTCGAGTTTCAGTAATATGCTCGGATAAAACAGGAACTTTAACAAAAAATGAAATGACGGTACAGAAAATTTGGTATGATAATAAATTATATACAGTTACAGGTATTGGATACGAACCAACTGGTCAGATACTACTTAATTCAAAAAATATAGACCCGCTATCAGATGAATATTTTAAACTCCTATTAATAAGTGGAATGCTTAATGTGAATGCGAGTTTAATCAAAGAGAAATTGATCATAAAAAAGAAGAGATTTATAATAGGGTCTAAAAAGAAATTTATAGAAAAATATAAAATAGTTGGTGATCCAACTGAAGGATGTCTCTTAGTTTTAGGAGAGAAATGTGGAATCTCTGAATCTGAGCTTAAAAAATACAAGTTTATAAAAGAAATTCCATTTGATTCTAAAAGAATGATGATGTCCAAAATTTTTCAAGAAGGCAATAACTTCTATTTATTCATCAAGGGCTCTCTTGAAAAATTAATTACCAGATCTACGCATATCATAATTAATGGAAATAAAAAGCCGTTAACTGATGAAATGGCTAAAAAGATTTTAGACGAAAATAAAAAATTGAACTTACAAGCTTATAGAACGCTTGGAATTGGTTATAAAATTATTGAAGAATTTAAAGATTCAGATAATCAAGATTTATTTGCTTTAGAGAATAATATTATCTTACTCGGTTTTGTTTGCATGATAGATCCGCCAAGAGAGGAGGTTAAAGAAGCTATAGGAGAATGCAAGGATGCATCAATTATTACAGTAATGCTTACAGGAGATGCAAAAGAAACCGCAATTGCTATTGCAGAAGATATTGGTATATTACAGAAAGGTTATACAGTAATTGAGGGTTCTGAACTACATACCATTCCAAAAGAACAATTTGAAAATATCCGCGTATTTTCAAGGATTACCCCAGATGATAAAAAAATCATTGTAGAAGGCTATCAATCTCTCGGACATTTAGTTGCAATGACTGGCGATGGAGTAAATGATAGTGTTGCTTTAGAAATGGCGGATACTGGTGTCGCTATGGGCTCCGGAACTGATGTCGCAAAATATGCATCTGACTTAATTGTTCTAGATAATAATTTTTCATCAATAGTTAGGGGAATACGTGAAGGTCGAGGCATATTTAATAATATCCGAAAATGTATAGTATTTCAATTAGTTAATAACCTTGCAGAGCTAGTCGCAATGGTCTTTTTTATTATATTTTTTGGAGTATCTCTTACAATTATCATTGATAGTTCGGAAATTTATTTGTGGGACATTTTTAATCCAAACCAATTGTTTATACTATATTTAACAACCCATACATTTCCTATTTTAGCGTTGATTCTAGATCCTTATGAAAAAGACATAATGAAAGTTCCACCTCGTGACCCAAAAGAGGGTATTATCTCAAAAAATGTTATAATCTTGCTTATTATTGAGGTAGCTACAATTGCATTCATTTCATGTCTAATCTTCTATTTTGTAAATCTTAACGCAGTTAATTTCATATATGATCCAATAAAATCTTATGAATATCATTTAAAGGCACAGACGATGGCATTTGTTTGTATCTTTCTGGCAGAAACCTGGAATGTATTTAATGTACGTCATGATAAAAATTCTATGACAAAAAATTACCTGTCAAATTGGATGTTAATTCTATTAATTGCATTGAACTATGGAATACTTCTTTTCCTCATTTTATCTCAATTCGGGCGAGAAATGTTCTCATTTGCTTTATTGACTCCTTTAGATTGGCTTATATCTTTTGGAATATCTTTTGTTATCATCATAATTGTTGAATTATACAAATATATCTATAGAAAATTTGGAAAAAATAAACAAAAGAATTAAATCCTCACATTTTTTTCATAATTTTCTTACGGTTCCCTTACAATTTTCTTACATTCTTCTTGTATTTTATATCTTTACTTAAAAAACCATTAAAATAATTATATTTTTTAAATACAAACAAATTCAATAATAATAGTCAAATTGAAACAAATTTTCAGATTTTCAATTACCAATAAACTTCAAACAATATATTTTTAATAAATTAAACCCAATATTTGAATAATAATATTGAAATAAAATAATAATGTTGTATTCAAAATGGATAAAACTTCGATGCTTGATAAAACACAAAAAAAGGTTTATAATTTTATAACCAGATTCTATTCTGAGAATGATATTTTTTCCATCCATGATCTCATTATCGAATGTAAAAGAGCATTAAATCTAAATGAAAAAAAAATCTACGATGTAATAAAAAAACTTATTGATCTTGACTTGATAATCGAAATCCATCCATTTAATAAGGAACTCGTTTTAGAAAATTCTGAACGATTAAATATTTATCAATATATTTCCAAAAACCCTGGCATTAAATTTGAAGATATTTTTAACGAATTTAATTTAAATCCAAAAATTATACGCTGGCATTTAGAAATATTGAAATATTTTGAGTATATCAGAGAAAATAATTATCTAATTTATACCTTGTATTTTCATAAATATTTTCCAAAAGAGAAAGATATCATTGTATATTTATTAAAAGATTCTGATTTAATGGATATCTGTTTATTACTTCAGAACCAATCTTTAGATATTAAATCTCTATCAGAAATTCTTGATATTCCTGTTTCATTTATTGGATTTCATCTGTATAAACTTTTAAAATCAAATATTATTACAAGAAAAGGAGATGAGTTTTCACTAAATACTGAATCTCTTAAAGGGTTAGAACCCTTTTTTGATTTTAAAATGCCCGAAGATCTTCAAAATAAATTGGAGGAATACATCGAATTTAAGAAAATTTTACTACTAATTATTATTTATAAAGAATCTGGAATTTTGATTTATCAGCATAACTTTTTAGAGATGAATATTGACGCTGACTTGATTAGCGGATTCTTGACCGCAATTCAACAATTTGGTAATGAATTAGATAATTCTACTTCCATAATTCGATCAATTAAATATAAAAACACTGAAATTCAAATAGAAGATGGAAAATGGGTGAGAATTGCCCTGGTATTAAAAGGACAGACATCTCATTTAATTGAAGACACATTAAAATCATTTGTAAATCTTTTTGAATCTAAATATGAAAAACAACTTAAAAAATGGACCGGAAATGTTTCAATTTTTAATGATATTGATCAATTTACAGATGAATTTTTTATACCTAAATCAAAAAAAGAGCGATCAATATTATTAAATCAAAATAATTAAGTTTATTATAGTTTGAAAGATGTATGGAGAAGTTAAAATGACTAAAACTAAAAATAACAGTTTATTTAAATTCATTGAAAGTATTAAGAATAAAAAATTTAAAATAAACAAGAATCCCGAATCAATACTACAAATTAAGAATATTATTTCAGAACTTAACATTAATGAATCGGAAAAAGAACAAATTCTTAATGAACTATTAGAATTACCTGAGTTTGTTAGAAATTCAATTATACTTAAAATAAAGGACGCAAGCACATTTAGAACAGAAAATTTTCAAATTGATGAGTTAATTGAAAGCTTTAAAAGAGCAGAGGAATCAAATAATATTGATGAAATGTTAAAATATCTTGAATTAATATTAGAACTTGCAATGATAAATGATTATTTTCTAATTTTTAATAAATTATATAATAAATACCAACATATTTTATTTGATTCAATTAAAAATTAATGAAAAGGGAACTTATATTTCTAAGTTTAATTAGGTATCCATTTATTTAAATTTAAAAAACATGCTTTAATAATTAAAGGGAATTTTTCTGATTCTTTTTTAGATATTAACTCGATTAATGGATGTTAAATATGTATTGAATTCATACATCATCCTAAATGCCTTTACTGCGTCTTTTATTGAGGGTATAACTGGTAAATTATATTTCGATGCTTGCTTACTAATAAATTCAAACAGCCATCTAGAACCAAAGCAAACAATTATGCACGGTTTTTGAAACTGTTCTACAAGTTTCTGAATTAGTCTAAATATTTTTTTGATTGGAAAACCAAAATCTACAAGCGGTTGTTTCGGAATTGTGAAAATAAATAGAATTGAATCCACATTAGGATCTGAATATAATGCATTTAGTGCTGGCTCTAAAGTAATAAATTGTGAGGGCCCTAAATCTACAGGATTCTTAAGTGATACCCAGTTTGGTGCCACTTCTCTCATTTTACTAATTGTATTTTCGTGTAATTTTGCAACATTAAGTCCTTCTTCAATAATTTTATCACATGCTAATATTCCAAGACTTCCCGATCCTGTAATTATTGCTATATTCTTACCTTTGGATAATGGTTGTGTTGAAAAAACCGTAGCTATATTCAACATTTCATAAAAATCGTTTACTCTAAAAATACATTTATATTGTTTGAATACTGCATCGTAAATTATATCATTACCAGCTATTGAACCAGTATGACTTTGAATTGCTTTTATTCCTATTTCACTTGTTCCATTCTTAACTACAATAATTGGTTTAGTCATTTTTTTCAAGACTTCTAAAAATTCTTTTCCCCTTTTTACTCCCTCTAAATATAATGTAATCACTTTAGTATCTTTATCATTTTGTAAATATTCTAATAAGTCAACTTCATCAATATCTACTTTATTTCCCATTGTAATTGATTTTGCAAATCTTATATTTTGGCTTAATCCCCATTCTACAAATACATTCCCTAAAACTCCGCTCTGTGCAATTATTGAAATATTTCCAACATTTTCGGTCTCAGGAAATTCTACCTCAGTACTTGTAAACCTGTTAACAAAATTGATTACACCGACACAATTTGGGCCCAGAATCCTTATATCATGATCTTGTGCCAGTTTTTCAATCTGTTTTTGGATCTCTACATATTCTTTAATGTTAGTTTCTGCAAATCCCGCACTTTCAATTATTATACCTTTTACTTTTTTAGTAATACAATCTTTTACAGCGTCCAATACTTTATCATTGGGCACTAAAATAATCGCTAAATCTATCTCTTCAGGAATATCATTTATATTCTTATAAGCCTTCTGTCCAAAAATTCTCTCTTTATAAATATGGACTGGATATGTTTTAAATTTAGAATTTAGTAAATACCGAGTAGTTCCAAATCCAAACTTCGGAGTATCACTAGCTCCTATTATAGCTACCGTCTTCGGATTAAAAAATACATCTAAATTAGTCATTTTTATAATTAACTACCATTTATTTCTTTATTTATATTCAAAACCATCAATAATTATTTTTTAATTGTATTATTTCTCATATTTTATAATTAGATTAATTCTGGTTTACATTTTAATTTCTCATTAAGTCTATACTTAAAATTTTATTTTAATTGTTGAGAATCCAGTCTTCTAATATTAAAAAATAAAATATTAGAATTTAAGTTGAAATTAGATAATCTTTAATATCTATAAATTTAAATACATGATTTTTTTAAATAATCTCTAAAATTTCCTTTTAGGATATAATCATTTGAGATTTAATTTATATATTTTTAAAATTCTTTTTAAAAAAAGTTCAATTCAAAAATATGTCTCCAATTTATCTAGAATATGTCCATTTACTTCATGAATATTCTTAATATTTCGAAATATAATTATTGCACCGCCAAATACCCAATCGAAATTAACTGAAAATGCACCCTCAACTTCAAATTTTTCTGTAAAATGATAATCATAAGAAATGATCGCTAACGACTTATACCACATTATCCCTTGGGCTCCTATAGTTGTTAATTTGTTAAGTAAATTAACTGTCGGTGATTGTAAATACATTCTTGAAGTAGAATTAAAATTTATATTCAAAATAAGTGAAGTATTTATATTCAAAATATATTCAGTATTGTTTTCTAAGACAATACTAATTTGAGACTGTGAATTATTAATTTCTATATTAAGAACATCTGAAAACCTCATTAGAAAAATTCTATCTATGGATGAATTTATTTCAAAAGATATATTTTTTGAAAATATTGATATATTTCCACTCCCTATTATCTCAAATTCTTTTAATTTATGATTCGCTAACTCTAATAATATATCTTTATCATCTTGAATTGTTAAATTAATTATTGAAAAATTTTTTTCATGGAAAAGTATTTGAGTTGTTGTTATATTTTGCGAGCCTTGAGTTGAAATAATTTTAGAATAAATATAGAAATAATCGTTAAGGGAAGGTAATTGATAGAACTCTAATGGAGAATTTCCTTTATATTTATAAAGATCGTCAGGAATAGGAAAATAATAATTCTCACCAAATTTAGGAGAATTACATAAATCATATATAAATTTGGTAAAACTAGACAATAATAAATTATCCTTTAAATAAACTGGCGTATCTAATATTTCCAATAAATTATTATAGAAATATATACTACTTGAATTAATTACTTGTTTAATTATGAGAGGATTGTCAGGTTGTGTGATATTAAAATATGAAGAATAATTCGCTATAATCGAAATATTCGAATAATCATTTAATTGAATTTTTGGGATTAAAAATGGTTCGCTAAAATTTATTTTCACGCCATTAAAAATTATATGGTCATATAAGGACATATCTGAATAATTAAAACTGAATAGATTTTCAAAAATTGATCCTTCCCTTTTCTTAAATTCATAAAAAGATCCAAAATATTGGTTAAAAACATGTATTGATATGTTTTTATTTAGAAAATCCGAACTATTCAATTTTTGCGATAAAAAATTATTGTATGGAAAAAAATATGAATGGTGACTTTTTAATGACTGTAAATCATAATCTGAAATTATTGTAAATGAAATATTACTTAGCATTAAGGATGTAAACATGCTATAATAATTAAAAAGTGATCGTTTCATATAATTTTCACTAAACCTAATAAAATCTAAATACATCGATTCTTTGCTACCATTTTGTACTGACTTTACAACTATTTCAATCCACTGAATCTCTCTCTTATTTAAAAGTGATTTATCAAAACTATGTTCATAAATTTTCCAATTAAATTCGGGAGTTTGAAATACATCACTATTATTATAATAGTAGTATAATCTAGTTCCGCAAAATCTAATTTTAAACCTAATTTTATCAGAGCCTCTTATTCTAAAATCTAATGTATCGCTCATTAATATTTTAATTGGAAAAGTTGATATACGTATAATCGACTCTGAAGTAGAGTTTGTGGTAATATTTAAAACTCCTGATGAAATATTAAGAATAATATTATCATCTGTACAATTAATTCCATTTAGCGTATTAAAATTTAAACTCTGGTAATAATTATCAGCTGAAGTTAAATTTCTGTAATCTAAAATGGGTTTTACTAAGATATTTGTAGAATTTTTAACCGAATTGAATTCAGGAATTGAATAAATTCTAATATC
>CAZYEE010000190.1:0-7710 GCA_964646355.1 uncultured archaeon
ATATGATTTTGCTTCTTTGACTTCACTAGATGGTTTTTTATTATCTACTTTTTCTTGTTTGAGTTTATCTAAATAAAGAAATGAGGGGCCTGTCAATAATTCTTCAGGTAATTGATTGACTTTTCGCTGTGGAATTTGTGTATCTTCAATTTTTATCTTAACATCTGTTAATTCCTTTAATTTCTTAATCTTCTGTAATCTCAATTTTTGCTCTTTTTCTGGAGTTAATATTGGGCTTTCTTCACTTTCCCATTCTTTTTGTAATTCTTTATCAACTTTTTGGAATGTAAATTCAGTTTCTTGTAGAACTAGTAATTTTCTTTTACGTTTACCAGGACTTATAGAAGTATCGGTAACCTCAGTTTGGGGTTTAGATTCAATAACAATTGGTCGCCTTTTTAATTTTTTAGCTTTTTCTTCGGTGATAACAGGCGAATCCTCACTTTCCCATTCTTGTTTTTTAATTTCATCTATTTTTAAGAAGGTGGGAACGTTATCATCTAAAGAGATTTTTGGTTCTTCTTGTTGAGCAACTTGCATTTTTTTAATCAGACCCTCACTTATTTGAGGCTCATATTCCTGTTCTTGAGATACACTACCATAACTTTTAGAGACAGATGGAGTAGATTTTGAGTAAGATATTTCAGCTTCTCTTTTAACTATACCATAAGCTCTATTAATAAATTCATAAGATTGATGGTCTATTTCTCCATCTATAAAATTCCGAGCCAATAGTGTATATATCATTTTTAGAATTTTAAGTTCAGGAATCAGTATTAATTCAGAAATCTCGGAAATACTTATTTTTCTATATTGAGTTAAAATATTGAATAAAATATCATATGAATATTTTAAAGGAAGAGCTATTTCTGTTGCATTCATTGGTGGTAATTGAACTTTTAACGAACCCATTGTAAGTTCAGTCATATAAGAATAATAATCTGGATTTAACTTTATTTCACCGCCAGATTTTGTAAATTGTTCAAAAGTTATTCTAATTGGAGATAAATCTTGTCCTGATGAATATATTTTTGATGCACCAATCCAAGCTGAATATTTTGGCTCGTTAAATTCTTGAAAACCAATTATATTAAATTCCAAATCTCCTAATTGTCCAATCATCTCACGAATCAATCGTTCTCTTAAACCTCTTAATAAACTGCACCCACCCGTTAAAATAATATTCTGAGCTAATTCACGTCGAAGAGTATTCGTGCAATTTAATACAGATTTTTTTATAAGATCTTTCAATGAATATTCATTAACCTTAAAAAGACCAGGATTAAACAATACCTCACTACAATTGAATAATGGAATGTGTATTTCAAAAGCTTCATTTTGGAATAACGGAATGATCTTTGTTAATTTTCCCTCCATAGCCTGTTTAAATTCTCTTTTAGGAGATAATGAAACAAAACTTAAAGCCTCTTTTACATCATTAGCTAAATAATACGGATCAATAATGCTATAAGACTTGGTATTTTCGATTAAAGGAATAATTTCCCTTTCTAATAAGGTAGTAATATTATTCCCCCCTAATCTACCTCTTAATAATCCCTCTGAAACAATGTTTCCTCTAAAAATTGGAGTTAAATTACAATTAAAATGTCCTATATCAACAATTAATGCAGAACCATTCTCTATTCCAGTCGCAACTATATCCGCATATGGTTTCATTATAGGAATAATAGATTTACATTCAAATTTAGCAAATAATAACTCACATAAAGGTTGCAATAATTTAGAATTAATCTGTTCAATAATAATAAAATCTCTACCCTTTAACTCAAGGTTATAAGCATAAGCTATGTACTCTAAATAATAAGCGAGCAAATCTAAGTCATAAAAATCTTCATTGTATATTAGTGGAATTTTTTCTAATAATTTTGAATAATATACAACAGTATCTCCACAAAATATTTGGGGTAGCTCTTTTAATCCATATATTTCCATCAGATACTTTTTATAAGACCCGTCTATCTGACTATTTGGAACCCCTACTATTGAAGGCACGTCAATTCTAGGAAATGATTCTCCTGCTATTCCAATTCTGGTAGAATAGTTCCCCATTTCAATAATTAGTGGCTTCATTTTTCTTACCTTAAATCTTTCAAATCTTAACTTATTTAATACTTCTTTAATTATTTATTCTTTACTTAAAATCAGTTTTCATTTTTAATTTTTTTAATAAACCTCAATTTAATAGTCTTTATTCTTAATTTCTTTCATTATTTAAAAATTTCAATTACTATTTTATTTTATAAATCAAAATCCTACCTAACCTAAGCAAATTTTATCATTCTAAATTAATTTTTCCTATGCATACCTAAAAAATTTTAAATTTTATCATTTTTTAATTCAAAATCGTAAAAGTATAGGTAGTTAAAACCAATAAATTTAAATGATGAATTTGAAAAATAAATATAAATTAAATTACATAATCAAAATAAGTTCAAATTATGCATTAAATTAATAATTGATAAAATTTATTTTTTTAAATTATAAAATAAATCAAAAATATAAATAAAAATAAGAATTTAAAAAAACAAGAAAATATAAAAATAGAGTGTGATTAGAATGGTAGGAGAACCCATTTGGGATGGTTGGGAAGAACCAACCAAAACATTAAATAAATTTGCATGGATTCTAACCCTAGTAGGTGGAATTCTCAGAATAGTTTTTGGTATAGTATATTTTTCAATATGGATAGTACTTTTACCTGTTCCAGCAACTATATCACTTATGAGTGGCATTATTTACGGTGGAATTGCAGTTGCAGGTGCAATTATATTGATGCCGATAAGCAAAAAAATTAGTGCCGGTGATTATGAGAATGTAAATCTTGTTATGCTAATTATTTCCGGAGTTATGGGATTAATCGGTGCATGGTATTACTTCTGGGCTATCCCCCACATATTGATAGCAATATTCTTCTGTTTTCTATCAGAATACGGATGGATAGCAAAAAATAAATAAAAATTCCATATTTTTTATTTAAAATTACTTTTTTAAATTAAAATTTAAATTCAAAATATAAAATTCTCTTATTTTTTTATTCCCTACAAAAAAAATTAGGATTTACTAACTTTAATAGGGATTTTTCAATTTAATTTTTTCCTGACCAAAAGTTTGGTTGATTTATTATTGAAATCTTTCTATATCCTATTAGACAGATTGATTTTTATTATAAATTAAACATATACCAGCCATAAACGATATTAATAACAGCCATTGTGAGCACTAATGCAACTATAATTAGACTGGTGTAATAATCCTGTTTGCTTTTTGAGTGTCCTTTTTTTCGCAAATTGAATGCAAGGTCAATAAGTCCAAGAAACATTAATGCTCCGCCTGAAAGAATAGTGAAAAAAATTCCAAATGCGTTATCCAAAATGAGGCCAATTGCGCTGATAATGAGTGTAGGAACAATCAATCCTAAATCAGGTAAGGGGAATGAAAGTTCATGTTCTAGATAAATTTCAGATAATTTTTTATCTTTTATGGTTACTAGAAAAAAGTAAATCCAATAGATAACAAATCCGACCGCCAATATGATTTGTAAGATAGCAATAACAATATTTGCCATTAAATCACACCTCGTTTTAAAATATTTATCATAAATTATTAATAGATATAGATTTTAACAAGATTTACTCCTGATATTAAAAATTGTATTTAAAAATATTAAATAGCCAATTTCATAATTTCGTTAGCTCATTTATATAATTTACATACAATTTACTTTTGTAATCAATTTTCAATTTTATTTTATTTAAAATTAAGAATCATATTCGGAAAATATTAATGTTATTTTTAGATTATTTTGATTTTATTTTAGAGGTAATGGAAGTGATTTAATTTTTAGAGATTTGTTTAGATAATCTGACAGAGCATGTGCCGAACCAAGTCGGAAATTATCAGTAATTACAAATTTTGCGCCACAATTTTTAATATATTGGATTAATTCATTAAAATCTGCATGTGCACTTAATGCGATTGAATAATAGTTTTTACCTATTTTTACAAATGGCTTATTAAAAATCCAGCCGCTTAGAGAAATTCTTAAGGAGGGTTTTTTCAGATAAGATTTTTCATTTTGAAAGTTGGAGGTATCTATAAATGCAATATACTCATTATTCTTAATAATTTCTTGACCAATCTGGCTTTCAAAATTAAAGTATTCATCCAAATGGCGTCCATATTTTTTATAAATATCCGCAATTTTTTTATTAAGTCCAGAAATCAAGAATGGACATTTTATATCCTGTTGATACCTTAAAAGTTCCATAATTTCTTGGATTTTACCTTGATGAGTAAAAATAAATACAGGAATATTATTCTTTAAGGATTTTCTGATGGTATTACTTAGGAATTCATGTATTTGAGCAGTCGGAGCCCTTATTTGAGATGATTGTCCGTAGGTTGCGTCAATAATTAAAAGATCAATATCTTCTGGTATAATAGTTCGATTAGTGAGAAGGAAATCACTAGAATACAATATTCTATATTCATTTTCTACAAGAATTTGAGCAGACCCAATTACATGATCCGCTGGAATTAATTGAATGGTACTATTTTCACATTCATATGTCTGAAAATAATCTAAAATAATTGTATTTAAATTTTTAATCTCAGGATATAAAAGATTGATAAGCTCAATTGTTGGACGAGTACATAAACAAATTTCAGGTCTC
This sequence comes from uncultured archaeon, assembly GCA_964646355.1. GTDB lineage: Archaea > Asgardarchaeota > Lokiarchaeia > Helarchaeales > HEL-GB-B > HEL-GB-B. The sequence continues at coordinate 4,695 of CAZYEE010000190.1, forward strand.
AGACTTGATCTTTTTAATCCAAAAATATGATCTGTATGGAAATGCGATATAATTCCTATTTTGTTGTAGAAAAAGCCATCACAACAAATATCATTTAATTCTATTGTACCGTTTAATGCAATGTTCCCATATTTAAGAAGTGAATGAATGGATATTTCACCCGTTTTTATAAATTTTGTCCGTTCAAAATTATTAAGATTTAGATATAAGATATATTTAGGGTATAATAAAAATAATTAAGAAGTATATTAGACTAATTTTGCGTATTCATCATATTTTTTGTCTATTTCTTCCTGGATCCTTTTTATATCTTCATCTTTTAAAGTATTAAATCGTTTTTGGGATCTAAAATATTCAATTACGGGTTTTCGTTTTTTCTTACCTTGTGCAATTTTTAATGTATCACCATTTAATTGGAATTTACCGTTTATTATTTCATAAAGATCCCAGACTCCAGTTTCTGTAGCAAGTTTCCCGATTTTAATTAAATCGCGTGTGTCAAAACCCCATCCTGGAGGACATGGACTGAAAATATGAATATAACGAGTATCGCCACTAAATTCTTCTTTAGCTCGTTTAAACTTTTTATAAACATCAATTGGGTAGGCTGAGTTAGTGGTTGCTACATAAGGGATTCCATGAGCTGCCATAATCATCGGCATATTTTTTCGGCGTTCTTTTTTCCCTGTTGTTGTGGTGGTGGTAAAAGCTCCAAAAGGAGTAGATCCACTACGTTGAGTTCCAGTATTCATATAAGCTTCATTGTCATAGCATGCGTAAATTATATCAGTCCTTCTTTCAGCAGCTCCTGATAATGCTTGTATACCGATATCTGTAGTCCCACCATCTCCTGCCCAAGCCAATACAGTTATACCCTTTCTTCCTAAAGCGTTAAGAGCTGCCCTAATACCGCTTGCGGATGCTCCTGTTGATTCAAAAGCTGTATTTAACATTGGAAGTTTAACAGCTGCACATGGATACATACCATGTAAAACTGTTGAACATGATGCAGGTACTGTGATTATAGTATTTTTACCAAGCGCTTTTAATGCATATCGATAACATAGTGAGAGCCCACAACCACTGCATGCTCTAGTTCCTGGTAAAATAAATTCTTCTTGGGGTAGGTCCCTTGGTCTTAAATTTTTTACCATTTTTCATTCCTCCAAATAAATATTAATCCATTCTGTTTCTTTATCAATTTTCCCATTTGAAATCATTTCGCATGATTTTTTAGCAGCCATAGCGATTTGCTCCGCAGTAATATCTCTACCGCCGATACCTGCTAAATAATTATGAACTGGAATATCAATATGAGCCGTGTATAAACATCCTTTTAAATCGATACATAATGCTCCTTCATATCCATAACTGACATTTCTATCATATACGATTATGCCTTTTATTTCTGGATGAGATTTAATGAATTCAATTAAAGCTTTCCTGGGAAATGGGCGGTATAATTTTAGACTAAGAACTCCTACCTTATAGCCCTCCTCTCTTAGCATATCTGCAGAAATTCTAGCTTCACAGATTAAAGTTCCAAGCCCCATTAAAATAAATTCTGCGTCATCACATTTATATTCTTTATAAATTCCATATTTTCTACCAAATAGTTCTCCAAATTTATCATCAATTTCTTTAAACTTATCTGGAACTCTTAGTAATGCTTGTTGCAATTCATATCTAAACTCAGGATATGCGCCCATCTTGTCAATTCCAGGTTTATCTGGATCATGACGAATCCATGGAAAAGTAACCAGATTAATTATGCAAGGATCATCCGGATCCAGTTTTGTATGTGGTTTATATGGGGGGAGAAATTGATTAATTTTATCTTTATCATCAATAGTTTCGACTGGCATTAAAGTATGTGATAAAATATATCCGTCATAGCAGACCATTACTGGGGCATATATATTCGGATCTTCACCTAATCTATAAGCTTGAATAATTGTATCGTATATTTCTTGATTATCCTCGCAGTATAGTTGTATCCATCCTGTATCCCGCTGACTAATAGAATCTTGCTCATCAGTCCATACATTCCATGGAGCTGCTGGAGCCCTATTAACGCATGCAAGAACAATTGGTAATCGTGAGCCTGCAGCCCAGTGTAATTGTTCATGCATTAAACAAAGTCCATTAGCTGAACTTGCTGTAAATACTCTAGCTCCAGTAGTAGATGCGGCAATGCATACAGTTATAGCAGAATGTTCGCTCTCTACTCTGACAAATTCTGTATTTGGCATAATGCCTTCCTCTACAAACCTTGATAATAATTCTACAGTTGGACTTTGAGGTGTAATTGGATATGCAGCTATTACCTGAACATTTACATCTTTACAAGCATGAGCTGCTGCGTGATTTCCATTTAGAAGTAATTTTGCCAATTAATCCTCACCTTCCGCCATAAATTCATCAATTGAAGTTAAGGCTCCAGTTGGACAATTTTCAACACAGACCAAACAACCTTTACAATAATCATAATTGATTTTAGGGGGTATTGTCCTTGTAATACAAGCTTCTGGACAATACAGCCAGCATAGCATACATATTGGCTCTCCTTTTTTAAAAGCTGAGCATTTCTCTTTATTAAGAACTGGTCTGTATGTTCTCCATGAACCAGTTTTTCCAGCTTCGCCTATAACTGGATATGACATTGAGGAAACAGGTCTTTTTCTCTTAATAAATTTATATTCAGACATTAATTATCTACCTTTGTTAATTCATATGTTTTTTCAGCGGCAAGAGCATTCACTCCGCCATCGTTCGGAAATTTTTTTGAAATAACTTTTTTAATATTCTCCAAACTAGTAATTTTAAGGACTTTCACAATAGCGCCTAGAATAGGGGTATTAAGCACCAAAGATCCTGCTGCATATAGATTAAGGTCTTCTGCTATTGAAGTTACATCCACAGAATATGTTTTAAACTTATCAAGCTTCAATTCTTTCGGACTTCGTTTACTATTTATGATAATAATCCCATTATCTTTAAGACCTGAGGTTATATC
>CAZYEE010000191.1:0-7682 GCA_964646355.1 uncultured archaeon
CGATTAAACCATTAGTAGTGATCATTATTTCTTTTAGTATAATGAAGGCATATAAATTAGAACCATTAGAAAATTCTCGGATATTTTCTAAATTGATGTATCATTTTAAAAGAATTTATTAATAGTTTAACTAATCAACAGAATTAAATTTTTGAAGGAAGCACTGTTATATACATAAAAATTTTTTTAATCAATAATTTTTTTGGATTCTTAACAATATTAGAAATAATATTAAATTATAGAAATGAAATTAGAAATAATTTAAACATCTTCAATAGTTAGATGAACTTTGAAAATCAAATGAAGTTTGTAATGATCATATCAAACTTAGATATTTTTTTAGGTTATTAAATTCTAATTAGAATATTATCAACATTAGTTCCATCAATTTTATGAGTTGAATAGAACTATATATTGAATAAAATTTGCAAAAAATCCAAAATTCATTTAAATGTTCTCTAAATAAAATAGATTCTTGATTACATATTGTGATTATTGACTTGAACGCATATTTTTAATAATCTTTTAAGGATTTTTATCTTCTTTTAACCTGTTAATTATTTCTTTAGCGTAATCCAATCTAATTTTGTTATCATTTATCATTATATCAACAACTTTTCGAATTAAATCATCTGAAGCGCCGGCTAATTTTGCGATATTATGTGCGTGAAGTCGCATGTGTCCTTTTTGAATACCTTCTGATACTAGTGCTCTTAGAGCGGCTAAATTTTGGGCAAGTCCTAATGCTGCGGCTACTTGTGATAACTCATTAGCAGTCTTTATACCTAATATTTTCAATGAAATATTAGCCATTGGATGTATCTTCGTCATACCTCCAATAATACCGAATGCTAAAGGTAATTCTATAGATCCAACTAGATTTCCTTCTTTATCTTTATCATATTTTGTGAGCGGTTTGTATTTTCCGTTTAGTGCAGCATATGTATGAGCTCCAGCTTCCAATGCCCTAGTATCATTACCAGTGGCGAGAGCTAGTGCGACGATTCCGTTCATTATACCTTTATTATGAGTTGCTGCTCTATAAGGATCTGCTTCAGCAAAAGCAACAGCATCTAAAATACCTTCAACTATTTCGGCACCTCCAAGTAATTCCCGATCAAAAATTGCTTTACACCTAGCTATTCTATGGATTGCTAAGTTTGAAACAATTCTAAGATATACTTTTCCACCACACCAATCTTCAAGATAGGGAGCAACAGCTTCCGCCATTGTATTAACCGTATTGGCTCCCATAGCATCTAAAACATTTACTAATAGATGTACAATTATCATTGGGCCCCTCGAAGTAGAAATTTCTCTTACTTGAATATCAATCGCTCCGCCATTTAATTGGTTTAATACAGGATCTTGTTCATTTGCAATTTTTAATATTTCCTGCTTCTTATTGAGAATAATTTCTTTTGCTTTTTCTAAATTATCTACATTAGTGAGTTGAATTTGTGAGATCATGATAGGATTTATATTATCTGCAAAAAATCCTCCATGTTTTCTGGCTATTTTTGCAGCATTTGAGGCGGCTGCAACTACAGATGGTTCTTCTATCACCATTGGAATTAAGTAATCTTTATTATTTATTCTAAAATTTGTTGCTATTCCTAAGGGTAATTGATAGCTAGCAATAACATTCTCAATCATCGTGTTCAAATTTTCGGGAGATAAATATCCAAAATTTTGGAGAATTTTAAGGTCTTCCTCATTAAGATTTGTAAGTTTAGATATTAATTTCTGCCTTTCAAATATAGATAAATTATAAATTCCCGATAGATCCGATTTTTCAACTGGCATCTGCTATATCTCTCCTATAATAATGAAATAATTAGAGATGTTTCAATTTAATTTAATATTTGGAAATTTAATTCTTATATAATTCTTTATCTTATTTAATTCTTTAATTTAGAGTTTTATTTTGAAAATTTTTCAATATCTTCTTTTAATAATTTTGCTTCTTTTGAATTCTCTTCAATAATCTGGGCTGGGCCCCCAATTTTACCAATACTCAGTATATAATTCGAATTAAGTTCTTTAATAGCTTTATAAACTCTATTTACATTTCTTTTTCTAGTAATTAGAACTATTGAAGGGCCTGTATCTATAGAATAATACACATTTGATAGATTTTTTATATGCTCAATAATTTTGTAAGTATCTGAATTCCAAGTATAAATTCGTTTTTTACGTTCTTTATATGCAGTTAAGGTAATTGTAAATAAACATATAGAATCATATTCAGTGATTTCTCCTATTATATTCAGGTCATGTTTATTAAGAGCATCAATGAATTCATAGATTTTATTTTTTCTATCAAGTGCCCAGGATATATAAAATGGAGAATTTACAGACGATTTATGTATCTCATCTGTGATAATATTAGAAGTAATCGGTATAGTAATAAGAGCTATATCTTCAATAAAAGATTTATGGGATTCATTATCAAGCCGTATAGCAAAACTATCAAATGTATCAATGCCGGGTGAACTTAGCCATAGTCCTATTCCTCCTACTATACTTCTACTTGCAGATCCGGCAAGATATCTCGAAAAAGTACTTAATAATCGATCATTATTTATGTATTCTGAATGATTATCATATATTATCGAAATAGCCGATTTTATAAGAGCTGCACCGCCAGATGCAGAAGTACCAAGTCCTTTTCCAATTGCATCAATTATCTCTTCTCTACCATTATCATTTCTTATTTTTAAGAAATTTCTTGAAATAATAAGAGCTTTTGTATTAATTTTTGAATTTGATCGTATTGTATCTAAAACCTTAATTATCCTCAAGTATTTTTCCTTTTTTTCTCTTTTTCCATTTAAAATTACTATGTCTTCAGATAACGATTTATCAAATTTTAGATATGTAATTGTAAAAGTAGAATCATTATTTAAGGATATACTGGGAAAATACGCTATTCTCTGATTAGAGTCGGCAAGTCCATGATATTTTAAAAGTCCTTGAATTGAGTATGCAATTGAGAATGCTTCTCCCGAACTATTTATTCCATTCAAATTTTTTGGAATAGGTTTTATTGAGTATCCTGATCTTTTTATAAATTCTAATAACTCAAAATAATCTGCTTTTAATTGACTTTTCACGTTATTCGGAATTATATCATTCATTTTTAATCGGGAGCATTTATATATGGAGTAGATTGAGAATTCACAGGTATATATGTAGGCGTCCAATAAATCATTCCTTTTACAGGTACATCATCTTTTTCAGGTAGTTCAACTCGTCGTAATTCATATTCAAGCAAACTACCCTTTTGAGGATTACCTTGAAGCCTGACTAAATCTTTAGTTAAAAAACTTAGGTCAGTCGCTTCTATTTCAATAGGATCAGAAACAAGTTCTGCTAATAGAGGAAAAAATCTTTTATGAAATCCGGAATGTCCTTTCGGACAATAATTTAATCCTTTAATAGGCGGTATTAGGCATCCATAATCACAAAAAGTATGGGTGAATCCTCTTTTATTATTGTATTTATATTCAGTAATTTTGCCTACTAAAAATTTTGTTTGTAGATGCCCACTACGTATATGTTCATATTCCTGGACACTTTTACGAATTTTTATGTTAATATAATCATCAACTTTTGGTCTTCTATCAATAATTCGTTTAAAACTGGGTCTAATCTTTAATAATCCCGAAATACAAGTAGCACCACTCCCATATGATCCAAAATAAATCGTATCCTCTGGTTTTGCATATTTTTCAATTATATAAAAAATCTGACCCCATAATGAGGCAGAATACATATTTCCAAAATGCATTGGAACTCTTAATTGAGGAAGAGCTTTATACTTGATGATTGAAAATATTTTATTCTTAATAGCATCCATTTGATCAAGTGAAAAACCAGCTTTCTTTAACTTATTCAAAATAAAATCTGGGACTACACTAATATTTTGAATAATGGAATCAATACTTTTGAATATTGATTTTCTTGATGTATATGATCTTAACTTTAATAATCCATCAATATTATGAATCCATCTTTTTAAAATAATTTGTTGCATACATTTTAGAGGTAATTTTGAATAAGGAGCATGAAATACATAATAATCCGCACTAAAATCCCCTAAATTATTAACAAGGTCATCATACGCCCCCAATTGAAAATTTAGATATGATTCTATAGAATATTTGCCAAAAACTTGGGCTTCAACAAAATCCGGTGGTCTAAAAAAGTCATTAATATTTCCTGATATTTTACCAAATTTCTTACTAAACGTTGCTATCCTTGGATTCTTAGAAATAATCATCGCAATAGCTCCTGCACCTTGTGTTGGTTCTCCAGGGCTGCCCATCTCATAATAAGATATATCCGCTCCAATTATTAATGCTCTTTTTATAATATCCTTTTCAATTAGCCCAATTGCATTAATAATCGCAATAGTAGCTGCCGCACATGCGTTATACGTATCCTGAGTGATAGAATTAATTGAGATTCCCAATAATTCTGCTAAGATATTCGATACTGATTTAACGGCATAGGTCATAGTCTCTGTTCCTACAAAAATTGCATCTATTTTTTTAGGGTGTATATTACCTCTTAATAAGGCATTATATCCAGCTTTTAAACCCATAGAAATAATATCTTCCCCTACATCTGGAAATCTCATTTCCTTAAGCATTAATCCTCGTCTTATTTTCTCGGGATCTATGTGCCTGTACATTGCTAATTCTTCTAAATCTAAATAAAACCTAGGCGCATAGAATCCGATGGAATCAATACCAATATTGCTAAATAAATATTCGTTGCTTAACATGATTATAGATACTCTTTGGTTGTTTGTTTAAAAATCTATATTTACCTTGCATAAATTTTAATGGATTAAATTTTACATTTGTATATTTTTTATTTGTATATATTGAAAGATTTAATTTCTAAATGTTATACTAATATATGTTTTATATCTATATAATACCATTAAATATATCTTTTTAGAAAAATATTAAATTAAAGATATTATAAAAAAATTCAAAAACGGTAAAGGAACCAAATTGGAGATATTAAAAAGAGAAGCTAAAGGAAATCTACCAAAGCATGTTGGTCTAATATTAGATGGAAATAGAAGATGGGCTAAAGAAAGAAAGCTACACGTAAATATGGGCCATTTGGCAGGTTATGAAACGTTAAAGCAAATTTTATTTTACTTACTTGAGCTTGAAATAAAATATTTAAGTATATATTCTTTGAGCGAAGAAAATGTAAAAAGACGCAGTAAAGAAGAGATAAATTATATCTACGAATTAATGTTAAAAGCTTTTGAAGAGGTTGTTAAAGAACCGAAGATTAAAGAAGAAAAAGTTAAAATTAATTTTATTGGAAAACTCGAATTATTACCTCAATATGTCAGAGAAAAGCTTAAAGAATTAAGCGAAATGACAAAAGATCATGATAAATATTTCATTAATTTTTTGGTAGCTTATGATGGACAATCCGAAATCGTTCATGCGGTTAAAGAATTAATTAAGGATAAGGTAGACCCCGATAAGATAGACAAAAACAAATTTAAATCCTATCTTTATTCTAAGGATTTTCCTGAGCTTGACTATATAATTAGAACTGGAATGTCCGATGGAGCGCGTATCTCCGGATTTTTACTATGGGATGCTTCATATGCTGAATTTAGATTTAGGAAAGAATTATGGCCTGATTATAATAAAGATATGTTAATAGAGGATATGAAAGAATATCTAAGAAGAAAAAGAAGATTAGGTAAATAACATTTCCATATTAAATTTATAATTAAACATATATGATTTATCTATAATTTTTGCTTAATTTTTTATATATTATTGATATATGTTTCCTATATTCTTTAATTATTAACCGATATTATAAATAAATAATCTAAATAAGTTAATATTTACGGCAATTTACAATCTTTACTTAATATATTCAATAATAGTATAAATGATCTGGTAAAATTATTTATTATTTATCCTCTTAATTTAAAAAACTAAATTTTAATTTTTTAATTGCATTAAATTTAAATTTTTAATTTTATCTTGTATTTTAGTAATATTTAATTACTCCATTTTTAAAATTTTGTAAGAATTATCACAAATAAATTGGTATTTATGAAGTAAATAAATAAGAGGTTTATTACGATGGGCTTTATCAGAAAAATAATGTGGATCATTGGTATTACAATTATTCTGATTAATTTAATTAATTTAGGCTATAGTATTATCACAATGATTCCGTGGGGATTAACTTGGTTCATATTAGCAGGATTAATTATTGGTCTTCCAGAAATGTTCTTTATAATTCGCGATTTTAAAAACACCAGAATGGTAGGAGAAATTCTTGATAAAAATCAGAGGATAACAGAAGTACAGATAGTTAAATGTTTCAATAATAAACCAGCTTATAAAATATTACCTATATTTAAAAATTATAAAAAAGGAATTTTGGTAATGACCTCGGGAAAATACATCCACTATAATAATGAATTTATAAAGAATTTCATTGATTCTTATAATCAAAATAATAATATCTCGGAGCTAGCTAAAAAATTCAACTGCTCTAAAACGGAAATTCGTGATATAATTAAAAAATTAAAAGATAAAAAAATATTGAAATAATTTTTTGACAATAATTTATTATTTATTTTAACAGCTTTTCTAATTATTGCTAAAAGTGTAAAAGCTTTTTATTTAAAAAAGAATAATATAATAACATATTAAAAATAATATTAAAAAGTAATTATTGACGACTAGAAAAATCAATCTTTATAAAATATTTCAAGATTATTCTTTCTTTCTGAAAAATTATCAATTATTTGATATTTATTATATGTTTTTTTATTAATTTTAGTTAAATAATTATTTCTAAAAAGCCACTGAAGAATTATTTTAATTTCACGGCTAATTTTTTGATTGCCAGGTAATTTTAGTTTCTTTCTTATTTTTCTAACAGTAATTGTTTTCTCATTATTTATGGACATTTTTGTAAGTAATTCGACCACTTCTTTAAAAAGATCCAAAAAAATCATCTATTTTAGTTTGTTTTAATTTAATCTTTTTTAGATATTTTAAATTGTTACCATTAATTTTCTTATCGTATACTTTTAAAAACTCTAAATCTTTCCTTATTAATTTATCAAGGGCGGCTCTTACAATTTCACCGTAGCAAGGCATAATTTGGCGATTTATTAATTCGTCCATTATTCTAATATACGATTCTGGTAACCGAATAGTTCTACGTTTGTTTGCCATAAATTCTCATCATAATTATTAAATTGTTATGAATACATTAAAAATTTTAATATATTTAATTTTTTCTTTACTATTATCATAATTTTAGTCGAATTATATATTAAAAAATGTATATAGAACCTTAGTTTCCACTGCAACCCGACTATATTAATTTCTTTAGAAAAATGAAAACAATACAATTTTTTAATTAAGAATAATAAAAATTTAATTAAGAATAATAAAGAAATTATAATAAAATTAGACCTAAGGTAATTTCAATAAAAATTATAAAAAGTTTTTTATTTTAGTATAAAAATTAATGATATATTTGTAATTAATAATATTTATACTTCAAAATAAGATAAAACAAATTTCTGAAAAAAAGCTTAATTAACCAAATTCCATTTAATTGATTCTCAAATGATTTATTGCTCTATTTATCTTTAAAATCAC
>CAZYEE010000192.1:0-7650 GCA_964646355.1 uncultured archaeon
GCTATAAGAAATTTTCTACGCTATGCTTATGACAATTGGGAGGACCCACCAGAATATGTCTTGTTAGTCGGTGATGTAAACCGAATACCCACACATTTTAATGAAGCCTATCAATGTGCATCCGACCATTATTTTGCATGTCTAACCGACCCCGTATACCCAGATGTACTTGTTGGTAGAATTGCTATAGATAACTCAGAGGAACTTAAAACATACTTAAACAAGGTTTTCAATTTTGATAAGCTTAGCACAAAAATTAAGCCTAAATCTTGGCAAATTCGGGTACTGTTAACCGCCTATAATCGCTGGGACTATATTGACTGCAGCAACGATTGTGCCGCCATTTTACAAAGTGAAGGTAAAGCTGAAGTTATAAAAATGTACGACGGCTCCGCATCAAAAAGAGATATTATTAGGGAAATCAATAAAGGAGTCGGAATAATTAATTATCGTGGGCATGGAGATGTAGACAGGTGGCAAAGTGGCAATGGGTTGACACTCGAAGATATTGAAGACCTAAAAAACGGTAAAAAAACCCCAATAGTTTTTTCAATAGCCTGTTTAAATGCCTATATTGACCATCCTAAATATCGAGATTGTTTTGGTGAATTGTTTATTGAAGCTAAAAACGGTGCCGTAGGATTTCTCGGAGCTTCTCGCCCCAGCTATACCGCTCCCAATCATCATTTTGACAGGTACTTATTTCAAGCAATTGTAGAAAAAGATCTGAAAAAATTTGGTGAAATATTCAATTGGGCATCTATACAGCTCTATAAAAACTTCCCGGATCAGTATTCCAAGGAAAATATCGCAATGTATTTAATTTTAGGAGATCCAGATCTAGAAATAAATTTCTTATAGACAACAACAAACTGTACCAAAAATTTCTGATTAATATTCTTATAAATTTTCTTATTTTTTTAATTATCTCATTAAATTTGTATTTTTTATTAACATATATAATAGGAGGCTTAATTATTACATGTCTTCCGAAAAAAATAGTAAGATTTTATTAAAAATTGTTGAGCTTCTCTCCAATTTTGGTGAAACACTCCTTAATCTTGAAAATCAGCTGTATGAATTAAATAAAAATTTGAATCGTATCGAACAAAAAATCGATAAATTGGGTAGTTCAGAACTGGATCTGGACCTATCTCTTGAAAAAGAATGTGTAAGACTTGAAAAATCGCTTAATGACTCTGTCTTTACTCCAGAAGAATTGAATGAACTCAAGTTAATGGAAAAAGAATTTATTTCCGAAATCCCAGAAGGTGAGTTGGGAGAGTTGGGTCTAGACGAGATTGATTTGATTGATGATTCCAAATCCAAAAAGAAAACAAAAAAGTCTAAAAGTAAAAAGGCCCTTAAAAATCATAAATAATTTTGTTAATTCTACTTTTTTGCTTCAAATTAAGTATATATTTGTATAATATCTTTATCCATTAATTCATAATAAAGACCAACTCTTCTGCGCTCCATTCTTTTATTGCCATCATCCGCTCTTCTATATAAATATGCATATTTGAATTCTTTTAAAAAATTTTGACCCAGCTTTTTAGCAACTATCTCTACTGTTCCTCCTTTTTTAATAATAAGTGGTTTCGGTGAAATTTTTTTACTGGGCTCTCTTGTATAGATCCGAATTATCCCTAATTCTCTAAATATAGCTTCTTTTAATTCATCACATCCTATATTTTTTGCCGAGGAAACAGGAATGATTGGAAATCTATCGCCCCAGTTTTCTTTTAAAATTTTAAAATTCTTACTTGATCCAATTATATCTCCTTTAGTTGCTACAATTATGCCATTTTTATAGGCGATATTCATCCTTATAGCTTCTTTTATCGCAGTTCTAAGTTCCTCTATAGATTCTATTTTTTCATTTATGACTACTCTTGCATTATGTATACCATTATCGTGCAATATCTTGATGATATCTTGTCGTTCGTTCTCGATTCGTATTCCCTTATGTATAATAACTATTCCGCCCATTCCCGTCCGCGCTACCTTTATATTTCTTCGTCTATAATTAATTCTTATGTTAACTTTATTCAATTCATCTAATATCACTTTGACTTGATAGTCTGGATCCTTTGATAAATCTACGACCAGAAGTAATAGATCACAATTCCTTATAACCGTAAATTGCTCTCTATTTTCATTGCAACCCTCATATAGTGGTGTATTCTCTATTATCTGAAATTTTATATCCTCATAGGGCACCATTGCGATCTCGGGCTTTTTTGTAGTAAATTCGTACATATCTACTTTTGCTACCTCTCTCCCAGCAAGTAAATTCAACAACGAGCTCTTACCCGAATTTGTCAATCCAATTATTACTATCTGACCTGCACCCTCTTTTTTTATGCTATATTCGGAGGTTCCACCACTACTTTTACCTATACTTTTCCTTCGCTCTTTTTCTAATTTCAATTTCGATAGTCGTTTTTTCAAATTATCTAAAAGTTTTTCAGTACCTTTATGCTTTGGTATCGTGCTTATATATTTCTGTAAAGCCTTAATTTTTTCATTTAATGTTATAGCAGATTCATATTTTTCTCTCGCAGCTAAAGCTTCCGGTGGCAGATTCGCTGGCATTCTGTAATCGCACCCTTATTCTTGATTTACTCAATTTATATTCAAAAGATATTTAAAATGAAAAATCATTCTCTTTTCTATGTATCCTTTGAAGCATAAATTATTAACTTTATTCATTATTTCAATATTATTTCTTTCGGCTTTTGAATTTACTACATCATCCATGAATTTGAGCTTCTTATATTCTTCTAATTCAGATCATAATTTAAAATCAAATAAAAATACCCTCATAAGGTCCCATAGGGTCTCTACCTCTGAGAACGCCAATAAAATTGCTTCCGATCTATTGAAGTTAATTAAAAACGATTCAAATAGAGTTGTAGATGTTATTCTTTATTTGAGAAATGAGTACTGTAATAAAATAATCAAAAATCTTGTTAATTCAGATGGTGATATGACTGTTGATCAGCTTAGATCTAAAATTTACGATACTCAACTTCTTTTAAATTCACCACTTCTGAACAGAGTCTCAAAAATGGTTATGAGTTTAAATGGGACTGTTGTTAGTAAATCAATAATTTCAAACTCGTTGAATGTTAGAATCAACGGAGATAAACTATTTTTATTGGAAAAAATGCCTGAAATCTCAAGAATTGAGCTTAATTATCAACTCAAAACCCGGCTTGATAATAGTGTTCCTAGTATAACCAGTTATCTGGGATCAGACCCTAAATATCAATGGAATTACTCTAAATATAATGGAAGCGGTGTAGTTGTAGCGGTCGTTGACACAGGAATTTATAAAAACCATCCTAATTTAAAAGGAAAAGTGATACAGGAAAAAGATTTTACTGGTGGCTCCAATCCCAATGATTTAGATGGACATGGCACTCATGTGGCCGGGATCATTGCTAGTAATAATAGCTTATACACGGGAGTTGCACCGGGTGTCAATCTTGTTAATGTCAAATCGCTTACCGAGGGAGGTGTTGGAAATTCGTTCTGGGTTATTAATGGTATCGAATGGGCATTAATTCAAAATAATTTTAGTGTAGATATCGTGTCCATGAGTGCAGGGGCCTCAGTTGAAGCAAATGGGACCAATGGATTCGCCTGTTTTGTGGATTATATTGTAAAATATTATAAAGTTCTCTGGATAAACGCAGCAGGCAATAATGGACCATCTTCCAAGTCTCTTGATGTTCCAGCTGATGCCTATAATTGTATCGCTGTAGGAAATATGAATGATGGAAACGATCTCAATAGATCCACTGATACCTTGGTAGATGCAAGTAGCAGGGGCCCAACTTGGGATATACCAAGAATTAAACCAGATATTTGTGCCCCAGGACAGAATATTATGTCTTGCAATAATGTACCTCCTCCGTTTTTTGTTTCAAATAGCGGGACCAGCATGGCAACTCCTCATGTCTCAGGAGCAGCAGCTCTCATGTGGCAATATTATAAACAAAACCCAATTCCAGGCATTTCGGAAAAATATTTTCCCATGTTGATAAAGGCTGTTTTACTTCATACCGCAGAAGATAGAGGTACTAAAGGGCCCGATTATAATTATGGATATGGATATATTGATATGGTAAGTGTTAATAAATTCTTTTCATATGGACATGCATTGATTGATTCGTTCCAGAATTATGGTTCTTCCGTTTATAAATATAAATTTACTATCACAAAAAATTGTGAATTTAATATAAGTCTTCTATGGTATAAAGATGCAACTTATGATGTTGCAAATCATATGTATACAGGCTGGCAAGATAATGCTATAACCAACTTAGATTTGTATATCGAGAATTCTAATTTTCAAACCATTGCATCCTCCACTGATCTTTACAATAACTTCGAATCTGTTAAAATTAATTGCACACCTGGCACTTATTATGTTAAAATTCAAGTGAAAAACACAGCTCTTTATTCAAGCCCAGAAGAATTTATTCTGGTCTCCTCAGCTCCTCTTGAAAAAATTCCATGGCTAGATGCTTATACTATCCTTATTATTGTTCTAATTGTAGGTTCTGTAGCTGCAGGTGTTATTTTAATTATTCTGTACGCAGTATCCGGAAAGAAAAAACCACCCGAAGATAACACTATTGAATTTGGAGCATATGAATATAACACAGAGTATTCACAACGGGGAATTTAATGAAAATTTCTCATTTTTTTGATTAAATTCATTGCCCCATAAAAGATAATTTTGACAAGAAAAAAACCCTTTAATTTTTTATCTTTGTATGAATTACGATTATTTTTATAGGGATTTTTTTATTTCAATTAAAAATATTTTCTCAAAAAAAAAGCTTTTTTCCGTTATTATCCTATAACTCAGTTCTAATTTTTCTATGGTATTGAAAATCTCTTCAGGACGCGATAATGATGAAAATACCATTAATATTCTACCATTCTCAGATAAATAATCTTTTATCTCTTTTATAAACCTTAATATAATCTCATTTCCTTTCTTTCCTCCATTCCATGCCCTCTCAATTATCGAATCTGTCAGTCTTAATTCTGGTAAATATGGTGGATTAAAAATTATTAGATCAAATTTCTGGCTCTTTTTTAAGGGATTCATGAGGTCTCCTACAATAATATTCAAATTTTGTCTTACCTTATTAATTTGCGAATTGTATTTGGAACATTTAGCAGCTATTATTGAAATATCAATTCCTACGACTTTTGCACCGCATTTTGCTGCAAGTATTGATAGAATACCACACCCAATACCTATTTCTAGAATCCTATCTTCTGGCATAACCTCTAAATTTTCAGCCAATAGCAAACTATCATCACTGGGCTTGTAAACATTATCAAAAATCTTAAATTCACAATCTAAATATTTCAAAATATTTTCAACTCATCATCTAAATTATTTAAATATTCATATATCTCTTTTAACTTCATATGATCTAAATTTCTAATTCTAATCTCTTTAAATGGAAGCCCATCAATGGTCCTATCAAGTATATCTCTGGATATATCTCTTTTTTTTAATTCATTTCTTATAACTTTTTTTAAAAGCTGATTTTTATGATTAAATAACTTATTTACTAACCTAAAATACTTTTCTTCATCATCTACTTTGATTATGGGCTCTTTCGGAATTATTTTAAGTAAAACAGAATCTACTTTTGGCACCGGATAAAATTTATCCTTTTTTATTATTCTTATAAATTGTATAGCAGCTTTATAATTTGCCCTCAATGTTAATCTACTATATTCATTAGATCCCGGACTCGCTACCAATCGTTCTCCAAATTCAAGCTGAAAAGTTATGGCGCAGCATTTGTATTTACTTTGCAAAATCTTCATTAATATTGGTGAAGATATATGATATGGTGGATTAGAAACAATTTTTCGATTATCAAATATCGAATTCTCCAATTTTAACACATCTTCTCTCAAAATTTCAACATTTGAATAATCTTTCAGTTCATTTTTCAATATAAGTGTCAGTTGCTTATCATTCTCAACTGCTATTACTTTTTTCGATTTTTCAGCCAATAATTTTGTTAAATTACCAACTCCAGCTCCTATTTCAACTACCTCATCCTCCTCAGATACCTTGCACACATCAACCTCCTGGTTTAGTATCTCTTTGTCCAATAAAATATATTGTGATTTGGAAGGAGAGAGTCTAATATTCTTTTTCATTAAAATTCTTTTGATCTTTTTATTGAAATTAAAATCATTCATTTAAATCAAAATCGTTCATTTTTTTAGTAATTATTTTCTTAAAGATCATTATCTAATTCGTTTTATTTATCTAATTCGTTTTATTGATATGATTCATTATTATAATGCATTATACCTTTTTGTAATTCATTAGAATTACCTTATAAGCACCATTATGTTGTTGATATCATAGTATTAATTAATCTATCTTTAAAATAATAAAAATAATAAATCATGTTTCTATTTTTTTTCTTTTTCTAATGAACATTAAATTAATCTCGATCTAATCTAAAAAATCTGTAATCTTTTTTTGAGAGGTACTTTTCGTCTCTAATTCTAGTTTCTCGAATTCATAATCTAAATCAATTTTATTTTTATATTTTTTTGGCAATATACTTTTAGCTAATTTAATGTTTTTCCTTGCCTTAATATACTGTGAATCATAATATTTTCTCCAATATTCCTCTTTGAATTTCCCCAAATCAATCATTTTATCCACATTATATTCTATATATTTTATCAAATTCTCAAAATCATTATAATCAATAGTATAAAACTTATCTTTGTATCTAGCAAATCTAAATTTTATATCTTTTTTACCAGTTCCAAAATATATTTTATTATTTTTCTTTATACAAATTACAAACTCTGGAAATCGTTTAATATAAAAATTTAGTAATAAATCATATATATCATGTTCAGCATCTACTTCAGCTAGTAATACTATCCCTTTAATTAATTTAAAATGAGTAAAACCTTTAATTTTATGAAATTCTGAGCGAACCTCTCCATATAATTTATAAAACTTTTTTACAATGTCTGAACCTTTATTATAAATAAACATTGGATCTTTTTTATAGATATATTCTATCCTTTTTTCAATATCTCCCTTGTTAAAATCTTTATGCCTTTTTGCCCAGAACAGGACCCGCTTATACTCATTTTTCAAATTCTTTTTATATGCATCATCTAAATCCATTTTTTCTGGATTACAAGTCATCAGATTTAACCCATGCATCAATTTAATTAATTAGATTGTATTATTTATTAGTTTAATTAAATTAAATTGTATTATTGAACTATTTTATAATAAAATTATCCAAGGTCGATTGAACCTTTCCATTCACTTTTATAAATGGTTTAGCTCTTTTTAATACTACTCCCATATCCTTAAGTTCTTTATATTTCGTAATTTTTTTCCTACTATCTTTTATATATCTCATTATTCTTTTTGCAGCGATTGGGCCTATCCCAGGCACCTTTAGCAGCTCTTCATAGCTTGCTTCATTTATTTCTAAAGGAAAAAGCTCTGAATTATACATAATTGCAGAATAGATTTTCGGGTCTTTATTTAACGGTAGATTTCCATTTTCATCGAAAAGTTCCTGAGACTGATGATTTTTCGTGTGAAGAAGCCAA
>CAZYEE010000193.1:0-7647 GCA_964646355.1 uncultured archaeon
AAGGAAATTCAAAAATTAAAAGAAGATTGGTTTAAGTTCTTACAAAATTGGCGAGATTATAATCGCGAACCTGTGATGATATCTGTAGTATTAAAAGAAATTAGAGAATTTTTTGATATTAATACAATTTTCGTCACATCTTCTGGAAATATCCAAGCACAAGCAATGCAAGAATTGATTGTCTATAGACCAAAAACACACATTACTACTGGTGGTTTTTCAACAATGGGTTTTGCATTACCCGCATCTATTGGAGTTAAACTTGCATGTCCAGATAATAATGTTGTGGGTCTGATCGGTGATGGAGATTTCCTTATGACTATTCAAGAGTTATCTACAGCAGTCCAATTAGGTATTCCAGTGATTGAAATAATTATTAATAATATGGGCTGGATTGCTATAAAGGACCTTCAGATGGCTGTATATGGTGAAGATAGAGCTATTGTTACCGATTTTCTTGATAATAATGATAAGCTTTATACCCCTGATTTTAAGAAAATAGCAGAAGGTTTCGGATGTTATGCCGAACGTATTTCTAAGGCAACTGAAATTAAACCCGCATTAAAAAGGGCTATAGATTCTGGTAGACCCGCAGTAATTGAAATATTGGTTAATAGAGAATATCCATACTCGGGTTCCCCAGCTCATGGATGGTGGGATGTCCCAGTTCCTACCTATTTAAAAGATAAACGTAAAAAATATGAGGAAGAGAAAAAATCTGAAATCATTTAAAGAATTTAAAGGATCCAAAGTGTTTTGTATATGAAGAATAATAAAAAGGAAGTTTTTAAAAAAATTGATCCGAGTCGTGCGTATCTAAGAGCATTGTATAAAGCAACCGGATTAAGTGATAAAGATTTAGAGAAACCTTTAATTGGAATTGTCAATTCTTGGAATGAGTTTAATCCCGGTCATATCCATTTAAATCAACTTGCTGAGTTTGTTAAAGATGGAATCCTTCAAGCGGGCGGTATTCCACTTGAATTTAACACTATTGCTCCATGTGATGGCATAGCTCAAGGTCCTGGTATGTTTTATATTCTACCTTCTCGGGAGGTTATCTGTGCTTCTGTCGAATTAATGGTTAAAGCACATTATACTATAGATGGGCTTGTAATGATTTGTTCATGCGATAAAATAATTCCAGGTATGTTAATGGCTGCCGTGAGGTGCAATCTACCCACAATTTTTTTGACTGGAGGAGTAATGCTTCCAAAAATGATTAACGGCGAGTATAAGGTTACATGTGACATAAAAGAAGCGATCGGTAAATACAAATCTGGTAAAATAACAACAGAGCAATTTTTAGAAATTGAAAACGAAATTTGTTGGTGTAAAGGCACATGTAATATGATGGGCACCGCAATAACAATGGCATGTGCTGTTGAATCAATGGGCTTATCTTTACCAAGAGTTGCAACAATATCGGCAATAGAAACCAGAAGAATCAGGCTGGCTAAACAAACGGGAATAATAATTATGGAATTAGTTAAAAAAGGTTTAAAAGTAAGGAATTTTATCACAAAAGAGTCAATTTTAAATGCGTGCCGTGTTGTATTAGCGCTGGGAGGATCTACAAATGCTGTATTACATTTAACTGCGTTGGCACAAGAGATTGGCTGGACTGAATTTAGCGCTGATAATTTTGATAAATTAAGCAGAGAAACTCCACTTCTTGCTAAATTTAAACCAGCATCTCAATACAATATCACCGATTTTGATGAGTCAGGGGGCGTATATGCATTAATGCATGAGCTTGCTCCCTTACTTAATCTAAATACTCCCACTGTACTTGGCGGCACTCTTAAAGATATAATTAATAATTATAAATCAATAAACCAAAAGATAATAAGACCATTCAATAATCCCATTGATAAACAAGGTGGAATTGCAATTTTAAAAGGAAATCTAGCTCCAGATGGTGCTGTGGTTAAGAAAAGTGGTATTCCAAAATCTATGCTACAATTTGAGGGCATTGCACGTGTTTTCGATTCTGAAGATGAATTGAATGAAAGTCTGATGAAGGAGAAAATCAGTGAAGGTGATGTTCTTGTAATTAGATATGAGGGCCCAAAGGGAGGTCCTGGGATGAGAGAACTTTCAATTCCTGCTGCAATTCTTACTGGAATGGGATTAAATGAATCTGTAGCAATGATAACTGATGGTAGATACTCTGGCGCCACTCGTGGCCCTTGTATTGGTCATGTCTGCCCTGAAGCATTCGAAGGGGGCCCCATTGCAATTATTGAAAATGGTGATCTAATCAAGATTGATATTCCAAATAGAACCTTATCTGTCGATTTATCCGCAGAGGAAATATCTAATAGATTAAAAAAATGGATCCCTCCACCTCCTAAAATTAATTCTGGATTCTTAGCACTTTATTCAAAACATGTTTCTTCTGCAAAATATGGTGCTATTCTAAAATAATCGTAAAAATAAATAAAATTACCAAGATAATTGACAAAAATTATTAAATTTTTTAAAACAAAAAGAAGATAAAATTCTTTAAAGAATATTAATAAGCTATTTAAATTAAATTTATATATATCACCTAAAAATACCCAATAAAAGTGTTGAAATTATGAGAAACGATAATAAATATTGCTTTTTTATGAGAGAAACACCAACAATTGCCTATTTTAGTATGGAAATCGGGCTAGAATCAGATATTCCTACATATTCGGGAGGGCTTGGAGTTTTAGCTGGAGATATACTCCATAAAGCAGTCGATTTAGAAATCCCTGTTATAGCTGTTTCATTATGTTATGCAGCAGGTTATTTCTATCAAATGATCGGCCCTTATGGTGATCAGATCAGTAAAAATATTCGCTGGGAATTCTCAAGTAATTTCCAAAAACTTCCTACTACTATTCCAATCAAAATTCAAGGTAAAGAATTCAAAATAGGTACATGGGTTTATAATATTATCGGTAAAAGAAATGGATTCGTAATTCCCGTATTCTTACTTGATTCCGATGTGGATGGAAATGAGGAGTGGTTTAGAAGAATAACACACACATTATATACAGCTCAACCTTTTATGAGAATTGTTCAAGAAGTAATACTGGGTATTGGTGGTGTTCGATTAATCCATGAATTATGTTTTGATAAAATCGAGACCTATCATCTTAATGAGGGGCATGCCAGTTTCGTAGTTCTTGAGTTATTGAAAAAATTCGGAGATCCTGAAGAAGTGAAAAAAAGGGTAGCCTTTACCACCCATACTCCTGTCCCTGCTGGACATGAAGTATTCGACTATAATTTAGCATATGATGTATTAGGTGATATGCTTCCTGAAAATATTAAAGATTTAGCTGGATATGACCGCTTAAATATGACAAAACTTGCATTAAATATGTCAAGATATGTTAATGCTGTTTCTAAAAATCATCTTGAGGTTTCAAAACAGATATTTCCAGATTATACTTTTGACAGCATTACTAATGGAATAAACATTTTTCGCTGGTTATCTCCCTATATGAAAGAATTATTAGATGAAACTATGCCAGAATTCCGATATGAACCTCAAATATTAATGAATGCACCAGTTGAAATTGATTCACATGATCTATGGACTGCTCATAAAAAAGCAAAAGATGATTTGATTGATTATCAAGCTTCTCATAGTTATGTATTATTTGATAGAAAATTATTAACAATTGGATTTGGTAGAAGATTTACAGGATATAAACGACCTACTTTAATTTTTAAAGATCTTGATAGACTTGGCAAAATTAGTAAAGGAAAAGTTCAATTCCTATTTGCGGGTAAAGCTCATCCTATGGATAATGAAGGCAAATATCTTATTAAGCAGATTCATGAATTTTCTAATTATTTATGGGACAATTATCGAGTAAGCGTTGCATTTCTTGAAAATTATGATATGGATTTGGCAAAATTAATGGTAGCGGGCTGTGATGTATGGCTAAACACTCCTAGATTAAATAATGAAGCCAGTGGTACTTCCGGAATGAAAGCTGCATTAAATGGCACTTTAAACGCCTCTGTCCTGGACGGTTGGTGGATCGAGGGATATAAAATGAATAAATTAGCCGGATGGGCTATTTGCCCAAAAAGTGAAAATAATAAATGTATAGATGATAGTGATGAAGCAGTAAGTAATGCCTTTTATAATATTCTGGAAAACGAAATCATCCCTACATTTTATGGACAAAGAGATTATTGGATTAAACGAATGAAAAATGCTATTTTTCTTGCTTCGTACTTTAATTGTGATCGGGTAGTTAAAGAATATGCAAATCGTGCTTGGAACCTCGAAATGCAACCAAGGTGGAAAAGTAGAAATAATTTTTAATCTCTTATTTATTTATAACAATAAATAAAATCAATTTATATCCCCCTTTATATATTTAAGATTATTTTCTGTTCCTTTATTATGCATAATTTTTTAATTCCTACATATTAAAATTATGAGCATAACTCGATCTACTTGAATTTTATAGAGGAGAAACAACAAATGAAAATAATTAGAGTTGATATGAGTAAATTAACCATAAAAGAAGAAGAACTTCCAGAAAAGTATCTAAAATTTGGCGGAAGAGTCCTATCCTCCAATATTTTATATGATGAGGTAGACCCGGCATGTAATCCTCTTGGTGCTGATAACAAACTAATTTTCGCAAATGGATTACTAGCAGGAAGCGGATTTCCAAATTCTTCAAGATTATCGGTTGGTGCTAAATCACCACTAACAAATGGCATTAAAGAATCTAATGTTGGTGGGCTTTTTGCTTATAGAATGATCCAATATGGTATTAGAGCTATTATCATCGAAGGAAAACCTTCAACAGATGATATATACATAGTAAGAATCGACAAAAATGGTTATAATATTGAAATTTTTAATGAATTAAAAGGACTTGGAAATTATAAGACTGTAGATAAACTTAAAGACAAATATGGTCCTAAAATTGCAACAACAAGCATAGGTATCGCAGGAGAAATGCAGTTGAAAGCCGCTTCTATTGCCGTTTCTAACTTATTCTTCTTACCAGATAGATATGCTGGTAGAGGCGGACTCGGAGCAGTAATGGGTAGCAAGCAAGTAAAAGCGATAGTATTAGGATATAACTCCGATCCAATTAAATTAAAATTCTCTGATAAAACAAAATTCAAACAAATTATCCAACCTTTTATCAACCAATTAATTGAGACTAAACAAGGGATGACAAAATATGGCACGAGTGGGATGACTGAATTCGCAAATACTGTTGGTGCTTTACCTACCAAAAATTATAAATATGGGTCTTTTGATGGCGTCGATGGAATAACACATCATAAACTTCATGAATTATTATTAAAAAGAGGAGGTCGGCATGGGATTCCTTGCAGCCCATTTTGTGTTATAAGATGTTCTAATATTTTTCTCGATAAAAATGGCAATAGACTGACCAAGGTGGAGTATGAAACTATTGCAATGAATGGCTCAAATCTTGGAATCTCTGATCTCGATGCTATTGCAAGAATCAATTATCTATATAATGATCTTGGACTTGATACAATTGAATGCGGAGATAGTTTTGCAGTTGCAATGGAAGGAGGACTTCTTGATTTCGGAGATGCTGATGGAGTGATTAAAATCTTAGAGGGTCTTTATGAAATGCCTTCCCCAGAAGAGGAAAGTTGGTCCCGAATTATTGCGAATGGATGTGTAGAAACCGGTAAAAAATTAAATGTAAAAAGAATACCTGCTGTTAAGGGTCAAGGAATGCCTGCTTATGATCCTCGTGTATTTAAAGCGATGGGCGTAACATTTGCCACTAGTCCAATGGGCGCAGATCATACAGCAGGTCCTGCAATTGCCGGCAGAAGAGGAATGGATAGAAATAAAGATTATGGCAGCTTATCCGAAGCTGAATATAAAACTGAGCTATCCCATGACCTGCAACTAATGAGCTTGCTATGCGATTGTATGGGTTGTTGTTTCTTTATTGGTCCAAGTATCGATACAATGGAAATATTCGCCGAGTCCTTAAATGCACTATATGGCTGGAACATTTCCGTTAATGATTTGATTGATATTGCCAAAAACACGATTAAAAGAGAATTGATTTTTAATAAAAATGCTAATGTAGATCAACAAAATGTATTACCAGATTTCTTCTATCACGAAAAACTCCCACCTACCAACAATGTCTTCGATATTGATAAAGAAAAGACCCAGCATTTATGGGATTATTTACTACCCTAACCATCAATTCTCCATATTTCTTTTCTTAAATATTTTATTTTGATGGATTTTTAATTGTTTAAGTCTATTATTTATTTTTCTTAATTTTATTTTATTAAATTAAACTGAGGATTAGATTTATTACCAAAATTTTACTTTATTAATTTAAAATGTAATAATATTTAACAGATTAGAATAAAGGAGTGAAACTTAAAATTGTCATTCTCAGGCGAAAATGCTTATGAATTCACCAAAAAAATAGCTTTTCCAAGATTAATTGGCTCAGATGGTTGGAAAAAAGCTAATCAAATGATTAAAGATGAATTCAAAAAATTTGGATATGAGGTACAAGTTCACAAATTCAAATCATCTTTATACATAACAAATTTTCTATTAAGAATCCTCATGCTCCCAATCATTGCTGTTATTATAGCAATAGTATGGGGGTATTTTATATTCCCATGGATTTCGTTAATCTTTTCTATCATCATAATTTGTTTAGTCCCTGTTATTGGAAAATTTGCTACTACTGGGACCGATTATAAACCACCAAAAAAGGGTATAGATTCAGAAAATATATATGCTCAGTTGAAATCTAATAAATCCAAGATTTGTATAATTTTTATGGGCCACTACGATACTAAAAGTCAAGTATTAAGCATAGTTCAGCGTGTTTTCTGCTATGTCTTGCTATTTATTGGTGGTATAATCCTATGTATTCTAGCATTACTTGGCTCCATCTTTAAACTATTCTTTTACCAAGATAATTTTGTTATTTCTATTATAATCATTGTTCTTGGTATTATTTCATGTATCGCCGCATTATTATTGACAGCCAACGCCGTCCAAAACAAATCTCCAGGCGCGCTTGATAATGGCACCGCAGTTGCTACAATTCTTGAACTCAGTAGAATCTTTAAGGAAAAACCTCCTAATAATATCGATTTAATCTTCTTATGCACTGACGCTGAAGAACAGGGAGTATTAGGTGCTTCCGCCTACATTAAAGAATTTGGTAATAATTTTGACAAAAATTCTACTTATTTCATTAATTTCGAAGCCCCAGGAGCTAAAGATGGAAAATTTGGTATCCTAACCTCCTATGGAATGCCTAAAAAAATATATACGTCTAAAAAATTAAACTCACTCGCATTTAAAGCTGCTGAAACCTTAAATATTAACTTAAATAAACAATACTGGCCCATCGGTCTATTGGCAGATCATAATCCCATAATAAATCACGGATTTGAAGCTACAATGCTGGGCTCTTTCGCTATTTCTGGCGGCGTTCATACAAAAAAAGATGATATTTCTAAAGTATCTAAAGAAAATTTGGAAATTGCAGGTAGGCTTGTCGAAAAAATGATTGAAATTTTTGATAATGAACTTGAATAATCTGATTAATCACAATGATTTATATTCTAAATTTTCATTCTATTTTTTAATCTATTTTT
>CAZYEE010000194.1:0-7631 GCA_964646355.1 uncultured archaeon
AAGTCCTTTAAAAATATTAATTATTGGGTAAATGAGGCTAGATTGAATACAGAGAATCTAAACGGCGTCTTAATTGGAAATAAAATTGACCTGGTCAATGAACGAATAATCTCGAAATCCGAAGGTATAGAAAAAAGTAAAACTCTTAATTTCCCATTTTTCGAAACTTCATGTAAAACACATGAAGGAATAGATGAGATGTTTAATTCAATCATTGAATCCCTAATCCATAAAAATATTCTAAATATTCAATTAATTCCATAGAGTCAAAACTTTAATTTTTTAATCAGTATACAGGAATAAAGCAGTCGGGGATAAATGTAAAACTCAAATCAGCAAATCTAATATAGTGAAGAATTCAAGAAGACGTTTCAAAAAGAGCAATTTAAGATTGGCAATTCAAAAATCAAAGTAATTCAATAAGGGAAATCAGGAATTATTAATTAAATAAAGAATATAAAAGAATTTTTTTAAATAAAATGACTCAATAAAAAAAAATTCAATTAAATTCTATATACTTTTTTTAATTTTTATTCTGTAGATCATTTGTAATTCCATAATGAATTCTATCTTTATCTGATATTGCTATATTGTTTGTGTGTTTAAGTTGCTGACCATAAATGTTCTTTCTGTTTCTTATTCCTTTTTACCAGTCCATCTTCTTCTAAATCAGTCAAATATCGCCTGATCGTCCAGTATGAAAGTGGAAAATGTTTCTTTAATTGTCTGATTGTCAATTCTTTCTGTTCTTTTAGAATTTTTATCAGCTGTTCTTTAATTTTATCTGATTCAGATTCTACCTTGCTTGGATTATTTCTAAAACTGGAACATTCTTTTTCTGCAAATTTATTGATTTTTTCTAGATATTCTTTATTTACTTTATTCTCCATGAATACACATAGTAAATCCATTTGATTTTGAAATGCGATTATTTGGAAATCTTCAAACATAATCATCTTTGGTTTAAATTTACCGCCGCCCTTAAACATAATATAGAAATTCGTGTAAAATTGATCTATCTCTATATTATTCCCATCTTTGTAGCATTTTTTCCATTTTAATACTGGACCCTCGGTCACATCAAATCCTATAAGTGCAATCATATTTATATCTAAATTTTGACTCATTTTTACAATTCCTCTTCTTTATCTGGATCTATTCCCATTGAAATTAATAATTCTCGAATTAAAATATAATATAATTTCTCTCTATTTCGGTGATCTATTCCCACCATTGGATATGTTTTTACTCCTAAAATATTCTCCACTCTTGATGCTTTCATATGTCCTTCGATATCTTGTTTATTGGCAATAGCGATAGTTCTAGCTCCATTTATCTTATTTAATTTATCTACTATCATTTTTGTTTGAAGCACATTTTGTGGTCTGGAATCTGTAACCACTATATTTAAAATCGAATTCTCTACAAACTGCTCCCAATATGGCTCAAAAGATGCTTGACCTCCTATATCCCATAACTTTATTTCATGCTCTCCAAATTTTATACTCTCAAAATCAATCAACATCGTTGGTTTATAGGACAAATCCGGAACTTTTCCTTTCAATAATGCAATTAATGTACTCTTACCCACTGTTGGATATCCTATGAAAGTTGCTTTTATTGACACCATTTTCAACACCTTATTCAATTTTTATCTTTCTTATTTTTCAAAAAATCGTGTATTATCCCAATATTATCTAATACTCCCATATCACCTAATATTTAAACAGAAATTAAAAAAATTCAAATATACATATATATAAATATGTAAAAAATAATCAAACCTAATATTTTAAATGAAATGATATTATTTTATAATATAATTGATTGAAAAAAAGAATGTATTAAAAATACAAAATAAATTAATAAAAAAGACTAAAATCGGGTGGTTTTTATTCCAATATGTCCAGAATGTGCTGGAGTTATGAAATGGGACAGTCGGCAACGAAGATATGTATGTCAAAGGTGTGGGTTGGCATTAAAATACCGAGAAATAGAAGAAATTAGGGAAAAATATCGAAATGAAATCGAGAAAGAAAGAGGTAAAGACTGGGAAGCTGAACAAAGAAAAAAAGAATACCTAAAATGGTGGCTGTCAAAAAAGGAATGAGGCTGTCAAAAATAGAATGAGATTAAAAAATCAAATAAATATAATAGACCCAAACCTTTATGGCTTTATGACGTATTATCCTTCAGTTATTCATATCTCTTTATATTATATATATTACTGAATTAAGAATATATTACTGAATTAAATATTTTCAAATTTCGGTATAAATGTTCTCAAACTTAGATTTTTAGTGATCATTCTTGGGCTTTTTTTAGAAATTTCTCACCTTCCATTACTAGATTATCTAATGTTTCTTGATTTACCGCCTCACAGTATAATCTTAATAATGGCTCTGTACCTGATTTTCTAATTAATATCCAACTTCCATCTTCTAAGATGAATTTAAATCCATCAATTTGAATCTTTTTTTGGACCTTAAGCCCTCCAAATGTATCGGGCAATATTTTATCCAGTTTATTCATGATAATATCTTTTAACTCATCAGGACATTCTACATTTATTTGTTTGAAATATATTTTACCGTATTGGTCAATTAAATCTTTAACTAGTTCTGATAATTTTTTATCATAAAAAGCCATCATCTCAAGTATTTTGATATTCGTAAATATTCCATCCTTTTCAGGGGTATGACCCCTAAACATTAGACCTCCCGAACTTTCCCCTCCAATCAATAATTTTTTTTCTCTCATATAAAGCCCAATATATTTTGAGCCCACTGGAGTCTCGTAAACTTTTAAATTATAATCTGAAGCAATTTTATCAATTAAATGAGTAGTACTAACTGTTCTGACCGCATCTCCCCTAAATCCACTATCTAAATAATATTTAAAAAGAAGCCCAAATAAATAATTTGCATCAATAAAATTTCCTTTTTCATCTATGATACCACTTCTATCACCATCACCATCACACGCCATTCCTATGTCTGCATTATTTTTTACCACCAACTCACTTAATTCCTTTAATAATTCAGGACTAGGATTTGGCATTTTTCCACCAAATTCAGGATCAATATTGGAATGAATCTCAAATATCGTACAATCTAGTTTTTTCAATATTGGGCCCAGATAGTTTCTTGAAGTCCCAAATAAAGGGTCGACTGCAACTTTGTATTTCTTATTCTTTATATTTTCAATATCTATCCTTTTAAGAATATTATCTATGTATATCTTGGATGGCTCTATCTCGTTATATAATTCAACACTTTTTAATTCTCCCTCATATTTATTTACATTCAAATACCCTGATTGAATCTTTCCAATTTCCTCCATAAGTTTATTCGTAATATCTGGCATAGCCGGACTCGCATAATGGGGAATAAATTTTATACCATTATATTGTGGAGGATTGTGAGATGCTGTAATCATAACTGCTCCGCCTGTTTTATAATAAAGTATTAAAAATGCTACAACAGGCGTTGGAACATCTGAAACTGTAAATCTTACCGGAATTTTATTTCCAATCAATACTCTCGCAACAACCTCCCCAAATAATCTGGAATTTCGTCTTGTATCATATCCAATTATTATCGGTTCTTTAATAAGATCATTTTGCATTAGATAATTTGAAATAGCTTGCCCAACAATCTCAACGTTTTTAACATTGAAATTTTCTTCATCCATTATTGAACGCCAGCCATCTGTACCAAACTCGATCCTTGTCAATATTAATCACCAATTTTTAAAGTTAAAATACTTTATTTTGTTTTATCTATTAAAATCTCTAATTTAGATTCTATTATTCCTTCTGATGGATATATCTTATCATTTAAAAATTTTTTTAAATTCTCCATCCTTTTATCATACCCCATTATTATTAAATTGGCTTCCCCAGATACCTCATATATAGAAACAATATTATCACATTCAGATATATCTCTAATTATCCTTCCTATTTCTGATGGATTTACATTCAATATAAGTATCCACCCAAAATATGTATCTATTTTCTCTAAATTCAATCTGATAGTAAATTTCTCTATTATTTTCTTGTCTGTTAACTTTATTATCCTATTCCGAACAGTAGATTCTGATATGCTTAAATTTTCAGCAACCTCTTTATATGTAATTCTCGAATCTCTTTTTAATAACTCTAATATGGCAAAATCAATATCATCAATATCACTAACATCATTCTCGAATGTTCTCATAGAATTGCTCACACTAATTCCAATAAAATAAACCAACAGAAATCTTAGGATATTAATTCTAATTTTATTAATTAATCTTTAATTCTAATTTTATTAATTTCTAATTTTATTGATATTTAATATATTTATAAACTTACTATAGATTTTTTAAGATTTTAAAATTTATATATTTTTGAAATTCTAATTCTTTTCTAAATTAAAATGAAAAATCCTTAAATAAAATAAGAAATCCTTCAAAGAACATCTGTAAATATCGTAAAAACTATATATATTAAACATAATACTTCTATTTACTATATATATTAAACATAATACTTCTATTTCAAAGCATTTTTATAATAATCTAAATTTTATAGATAAATATACAAAAAATATTAATATTTTAATCAAAAAACTGAAAAATTGTAAACGCTTAAATAGCCTAAATTATCCTAACTTTGTATCTCATCTCTATAAAAATTATTATCCCTTTTCTCTATTTCTGTCTTAATAAAACAACTCTTTTGTCTTTCAATAAATAGTAGATACTTTAGAATATTTAATTTAAAATCTCAAAAATATTGTTTGAAACATTTTTGTCCATAAAACTTACGGCTTTAACTGTTTACACATAAATCATGCCCTAAATTGTTATCTGGTTGTTGCTCAACTAAAAATATATTTAAATATTAAATTAATAAAAATTAAATATCCTTCATAAATTATTCATAAAATCTTTGATATAACCGATATAAACAATATAAACAAAAAAATTATTTAAATGATAAAAAATGTCAATTACCATTTTTTCCGCATATTTATGCTTGGTTTTCGCATATATCTTTATAATTTCAGTACTGGCAAGTCAATTAAAAAAATTTTACAAAATAAAGGATAACGAAAGTTTTTACAGTGTAATAATTTCGATATTTGTATTAATAATCAACTTGTATTTGTTTTTTTATTTTAAATTAATTACAATCTCTCCTAATGATTTAATTGTAATAATAATTGTATGTTCAATTTTCTCGTTCTTTGCCTTATACAACTTGATCAGCTATTTTTATTATAAATTTATCAAAAAAACCAGCAATAATCAACAAAAGAATGAAAATTCAGGTGAAAAAACTTATAAATATTACGAGTTTTTTAGAAAATCGTTTCATTTTCTAATATTCGGAGGTATTATTGCATTTTTATTTATAACTGTATCAATATTAAACTATTTGTACATTGAAACCAATGACAGCACCATCTATGCTCTTCTTACAAATTTTTGGGGTACAAATCCCAGAAAACCTTTAAATAACTACAGTACGACCAGTGAAATTGTACCTTCGAGTATATTTCTGCTGGCTTTTTTTCTGGTATCTTGTATATTGGTTGTTATGAATGAAGCAGCACGATTGATCGATAAATTTGATTTTCCGTTTTCAAAAGCTGCAAGTCTGTTTGTCAGAAGTAAAGAAACTGATGTATTTGCTTCCTATTTATATTTCATAATTGGAATGATTTTTTCCTCTCTATTTCTATCTGTCTTTCCCATTTTATCAATCCTGGCTACACTATCCTTCGGAGATAGCTCATACGCATTGATCGGGAAAAACCTTGGGAAACACAAAATCCCTTTCAATAAAATAAAATCTATCGAAGGTTCTATCGGTGGCTTGATTATTACCTTCGCTTGTGCTTCGATTTTTGTGGGGTTCCTATATGGAATAATTACTGCCATTATTTTTACTTTAATTGATATCATTACACCAAAAATACCAATGTGTGATAATCTAATGGGCCCAGTTCTCATTACTATTGGCTATATTCTATTATCTCTATATGGATTTGATATTAATAATATCTTTATCTCTTGCTTTTTCTGATTCTTTACCCACCTTCTGAAAAAATGGCTGTTTTGACCTCAAAAATTATTGGTAAATTCATCTTTTTTTATATTTTAAAAAATCCTAACCAATAGAAATATTTATTCGTTAAAAATTATTAATAGAAGTAAAAATTTATAATCTGTATTATGGAATTAATTAGACTCTAATTAAAATTAATATAATTTAAAATCCATTTAAATCGATTAAAAATTAAAATGTAAGGCTGATCCAAATGAGTAGGGATTGTTTCTTCTATACAGAAGAAGAAAAAGAGTTTAAAGAAGAATTGAGACCTTGGCTTGAAGAAAATATTGCTCCTCTAGTCCAGCCCGCTATTAACGGCGATTACGATAAGGTCCGCCAAGCACTGAAATTGATGGCTAAAAAAGATCTATTAGGTGCCATCCATTCTAAAGAATATGGTGGGACCGAAAAAGGCGTAGCTTGGGAATCTATCATCGCTGAAGAAGTCGCAAGAATTAATGGAGCTATCGAAATGACCAGACTCGTCTCCGCTACATTATTCGGTGTCCCCATCGCTAAATTCGCTAAACCTGAAATCAAGAAAAAATATATTCCTAAAATTATCAAGGGTGAAATGATCGGTGCTATCGCAATGACCGAGGACACTGCTGGCTCCGATTTAAGTAAGATGCAAACTAAAATTGATAAAGACGGAGACGATTATATAGTAAATGGTCATAAACGCTACATAACAAATGGTGGAAAAGCTGATATCTTATCTATTTATGGAGTACTACAAACAATTGAGGATAAAAATCCTAGAAAAAGAATTACAGGCCTCATTGTTGAATCTAAAACGCCCGGTTTCAAAGTAGTTGAAGAATACGATCTTGCAGGAATGGAAGGAGCAAGCGTCGCTAGACTTGAATTCAATGATATGAGAGTCCCAGCAGAAAATTTACTCGGAAAAGAAGGTCAAGGCTTTTCCATTCTAATGGATGAACTTAATGTAGAACGTGTCGGTATGGCCGCCGCCTGTATCGGACATGCTGAAGCCGCCTTCGATTATGCCATGAAATATTCACAAGAAAGACAACAATTTAAACGCCCAATCTATTCGTTTGAAGGCGTAAGCTTCAGACTTGCTGATGATTACACAAAAATTAGAGCCGCTAGATTACAAACACTAGAAGCTGCTAGATATATTGATGCAGGTGATGAAAAAACCGCCACAATCGCTGCATCTATGGCATTCGCTTTTGGTACTGAAATGGAACTCCAAGTAACTACACACGCAGTCCAAACCCTTGCAGGTCATGCTATCACTGAACGCACCGGCCTTGTTGAATGTGCCTTCAGAATGGCCCCAGTTATGTGGGTCGTAGGTGGAACCACTGATATCCAAAAGTTTATCATCCAAAGAGAATTGGTTAAAAGAATTAAAGCATAATATCATATTTTTTTATTCCTATTTTTGTTTCTTCTCTCACAAACCTCTGTTTTTTCTTATTTTCCAGATTCTTATTTTCCAGATTCTTATTTTCCAGATTCTTATTTTCCAGATTCTTATTTTCCAGATTCTTATTTT
>CAZYEE010000195.1:0-5195 GCA_964646355.1 uncultured archaeon
ATCTATCTCGAATATTGAATTATGAATTAAATTATTGATTTTTAAATTCTTCAAATTGAAAAAGTTGGATGCCTCACTTTTTGTAAGCATTTCTATTATTGATAATAAACGATTAATCGATCTTCTTTCCCTAAAACTTAAAAGATTTCCCTCATTTTTTATTTTATTTTCTATCATATTAATTAATGTAGTAATTCCAGGATCTCCAGAATTATAAACATCCAGTAGTATAGTACTTAATGCAAATTCTTGGTCTAGACTGAGTGCAGATCTAAATATTTTTTCTAATTCAGCAATGTATTTTTCTCTATCATAGCCTTCATCCTCAAAAATATCAATCCCATAGGTTTTAAATGGAAAAACTATAATATCGTTTATATGTTGGATTAATTTTCTATAATGTTTATTGCTGGTGATAATAATAAATGGATATTCTTGAATTAACGCTTCATATATGATTTTTGCATTTATCTTAAACCTGTCAAATTCTGAATCGCCGCAGGTTAAAATTCCCTTTTTGATTCCTTTTGATGTTAAACCTACTTCTCTTTCTATCTCTTGAAATTCAGTTTCTATCGATCCACCTATGGGCCCTATATCGTAATCTAAATTTGTAGGAACAGAAAACTCTGCAGGATATTTCGATTCGATACTCTTTACCAGCATTTTTGGTATATCTAAAAAATGTCTTACATTCTCTAATCCAGTTAAATAAAACCTTGAATCATTATTGGTAAAATGATCAAAACTAATAAAATTAATCAATTCCTTCCTATCTAAAGGTCTTATTGGGATATTCGGGTATATGGCCTTGAAATTTGTCAGTAATTTTACCCTGGAAATTTCTAAATCCACAGCTATTTTTTTCAATTTATCAACTTCAATTCCTGATTTTAGAATG
Source organism: uncultured archaeon (assembly GCA_964646355.1). GTDB lineage: Archaea > Asgardarchaeota > Lokiarchaeia > Helarchaeales > HEL-GB-B > HEL-GB-B. The sequence goes on from CAZYEE010000195.1 coordinate 902, forward strand.
ATTTTGGTCCCAAAAATTACCGTGCTCCTCCATATACCACCCACTTTTACTAATTTTACCTTTTTTACTTCCTCGGAATATCTATTGAAATTGTTTTTTGCCCTATCTTTTGCACAATTTAATTGAATAAACCTGTTATGATCTAATGGCTCATTTATTTGAAACCAAAACAACGAAACATCTTTTTTACCATAAATCGCCCTCATAAACTCATTAAAATTACCATATAAATTAACAGGTGGGCTGACTATCTCAAATAAACTAACTGCAATCGTTTTTTTCCCATCATCAATAAATAATATATCATAATTTGGTTGCTGTTTATCATTTAATAAAAAGAAATATTTTTTGTCATCCTCTATTTCTATTATTTCAAAATCTTTTGAAATGTTTTTAATCAGATATGAATTTCTTTTTAATAGGGACAAACTAGCAGTTCCAAATGAAATACAAAAGCTTAAAACCAGTCCGAATGCTATATAACCATAATATCCCACAATTATCAATATACCAATGGCTATAAAGAAAATTATGAATTCACTAATATAATTTTTAATTTTTATTCCATCATCCGTTTCAATTCTTGATTTAAAAAGAAAATTAGAAATTCTTTTCTCTTCAGCATTAATTCTATTTTTATTTACTGAATCACTTGGCATATTATAATCACTTCTTTATAATCACTTCTTGTTTTTATTCTGAAAATATAAAATACCTAATGCAGCAACTCCTATAACACAAATTATGGGTAAAGCATTACCTATTTCGATGCCATATTGTTCATAAATGGATGGATAATTCGTTTCTAAATCATATTGAATTATTATCAAGTCAAAATAAGTACTAACGATTATTTTACCAGTCTTATTTCTAATTCCTGCGAAAACTTCAAAATTCAGCTGGTTAGATAGAGCTAAACCCGAAATATACCCCAAATAACTTAAATTTGTTGCATTTTTAATTTCCATAAAATGTATTTTTGAATCATATTTGAAAGAAAATAATATTATATTATCATCATGCTCAATATTGTCCAGTTTGGTCATAGAACCCAAAAAATTTAAATCAAAATAGCCTATTTTTTGAAAAATCACTTTATTCTTAGTTAGATTTATAATTTGAATTGAAAAATCTGATAATATATATAATATCTGTTTATCTTCCAATAAAATAGCACCATTTATTTCATTCTCGCATGAAAATTTTAATGGTATATTTCCAACGTCAGTTATATTAAATATTAACAATTCATCGTTCAAGGCTGTATTATAGTCCGCTTTCATGATAATCATTAAAATATTCGGTTGAACTATCATTTTTCCAAAAGAATAATTCTCAGACGATCCTAGATAATATTCACTCATAATATTGAAATTAAGGTCTAAAATTTCTAAATAATAACTAGAATCGGCCTTTTTCTCCACACAACAATATATATATTGTCCATCAAAAGCCATTCCCTTTACATAATATTTACTTGATAAAAGAATTCCTTCCCCATATTTAATAATCTCATAATTTGAACTGTTTATCATTAAAATGCGACTATAATTATCAAATATGATACATACATTTGGGAAATCATTGTTTACTATATTGCGTGCTAATAATATTGGACTGAAGCTATTTGGGTATTGATCACCGGTTTTTATCCGCGTTAATTCCCTAGAATTCTTATCTATTATAAAATATGATTCATTCTTAATGAAATCCCGATTTATTGTGATGATATAATTCTGAACCATAGTAAAAGATGGTCTATAAAAATCATTATATGATGATTCGATTTCCCAATAGAATTCTTGGTCTGAAGATCCATTAGAAGCATTCAGACCGGGGATTAATAACAAATAGATGTAAAGACTACTAAAAACCAATAATACAACTATAGCTAGTGCTCTACAATGAGATTTTAACAATTTTCTCTCATTTTCTATTTAAATCACCTATATATATCTTTTATTATTACTTGAAACTGATCAACATTTAAAATATTTTTTCAAATTATGTTGAAATTTCTATATAACTCCGATTTTTTTGATCAATTTTTACAATTCTAATTTTTCTTAAAAATGATGGTATATGACAAAATTTATATATGGGTCGAAAACCCCCTCAAAACTCAAAAATTTTCGATTTTCACCAAGTTACTATTCAATCATTTTTCGCGATTTTTACACTTTTTGATCCCCTTTTTAAATGATTTTTTTTTGAATTAAATTTAAGCCAAATTTTTTCTAAATTTATAAAAAATTTCATAAAAGATTTCAATTTTGATTTAGTATCTTTTTGAAAATTTGAAACTTAAGCATAAAATTAATCCATCTCTAATACAAGTTATTTAAAAAAGAACTAAACAGGCATTCTGAACAATTTATTGACCAATTTATTGACCAATTTATTGATCAATTTATTGAGTTAATAATCAAACTTTTTAGTCAATTTAATATTTCTGTTGAACGGAAGATTAATAATTAGAAGTTAAATGCAAAAAAATAGATGTAAAAAAAGATACAATAAAATAATGGTAGCAAAATATTATTTTTAATTAAGAACTTAAATACATAATTAGTTATTTTTTGCTTTTAATTCATCTGCTCGTTTTTTTAAGATCTCATGAACATTCTGTAAGTCTCTATTAACTGTTTTTAATGCTAATAGCCAAAAGAGTCCGCATGGCACCCAGAATAAAAATCCTGTAAACAAGGTTAAGTTTATATCAAATCTGTTAGGGCTTCTGAATATATTGAATACTGTATTCATTAAAAATCCACCTAAAAAGGGCCCAAGCCCTCTTCCTATAGTATCGAATGTATTACTTACTCCCATTACAGTGCCTCTATGTTCAGGAAGGTTTATATCAGCGGTCGCAGCATACCAGGTAGCTCCACAACCTCCTGCAACTATAGATCCGATAAATGAAAGTAAAAATATTAATGTCAAATTTGTATTGTTAGAAAATTCATTCAATAAATCATTAATAATGGTCAATACATCTGATGTATTTGTTATTGAAGTATTTATAGTAAATGGAATCAATACTGCTATTGCAAGTAAAGGTATTCCTCCAAATACAGAGATTGTGGATAATAATATTCGCCCATTTTTTCTTTTATGGTATATTTTATCTCCAAGATATCCAAAAATAAAATTTCCAATAGCAGCTCCTGCCATAAATAATCCGCCTAATATTGCACCTATTGTAGTATAAACACTAGGTTCGAGCCCACCGCTACTGAATTTATATGAAAAATAATATGGTAGCCAAGCTCCAGAAATTCCCCAAGGAATACAACCAAAGATACCTTGTATAATCATCCATCTATTGGTCTTATTAGTCCATATTACTTTAAGGTCTTTTCTTTTTATTCTATATGAATAATTTAGTTCCTCTATATCTTTAAACTCATGTTCAGCTCGTCCTCTCTCCGGTTCCTTTAAAAGAAGAAATAAGAACGAGAATATAAATCCCGGAATTGAGATCATTAAAAATGGTGTTCTCCAATCAGCTGAAAAAGTCGATACAACATATCCTATTCCTCCACCTATTCCCAAAGCAATTTCCCATAATGCAAAAACAAAAGACCTTCTTTCAGGTGCTACTATATCCGATAATAGGCTAAATCCAATTGGAAGGACACAACCCAGTCCAACTCCAGTTAGAGCCCTGAAAATTAATAGCTGTTGATAATTTGCAGAGAAAAAAGTCATAAATGAAAAAATGGACCAGATCACACTACTATAAAACATTACATGCTTCCTTGTTACTTTATCGGCATAATATCCCCAGAATACCATAAATGCCCCTGATACAAATGTAGTTATAGTCGTTACTAATCCAATCTCAGTTTCAGAAATATCAAATTCAATTTGTACAAGGGCATATTTTGGAATTAATAAAAATTGATCTGCACAATTTAATAGAACTAATATGAAAAAAACTATTATTATAAAAAGCTCAACTTTTTTACTATGTGATTTACTTTTAACGATATTTTCATTGTTCATTTGGCTCACTTACAAAAACTAGTTTGAATAAATTGGGGATACCTATCACAATTATACTTTTTGAATTTAAGAGTTTCACTAAATCTTAATATTATCTATATTGAAAAAAATAAGAATAGATCAGAATAAATTAAACAGTTTTTACTATAAAATATTTATTAAATACACAAATATATAAATAAACGACTTTTTATCAACAATTTTAATCATGAAATAGTTTTATTAACGGATTTTTATTAAATATTCTAAAAAAATATTATTCTAATAAATACAATATTAATTTAAT
>CAZYEE010000195.1:5295-7618 GCA_964646355.1 uncultured archaeon
ATTTTTTTAAAATAAAATCAATAATTATTTATCTTTAAAATTTTTTATGCTTAACCCATAAATCTATTGCTTTTTAAATAGATATAAAAATTCCATTAATTTCTAAAAATTAGCTAAAAAAGCGCAAATAGTGCGAAAAAATTTTCATGCGCAACTCAAAGATACTCATCTATATTGCTTTTAGATCGACTTTTTTTAGGGTTTATAAATCTATCGATATCTAATATCTGAATAGTAATAATTATAGAATTTAGAATTAGAGATAAGAATATCAAATATTGAATAAAATTATTCAAATTAGAGTGCAAATAATGTAGTTTAAGAAAATATAAAGGATTTTAAATGAATAAAATGGAGAATAATATTCTGATTGCCCATAATGACTGGGATGGCTGGTGTAGTGCAGCAATTCTATATAATATAAAAGAATTGGATCAATATTATTTTATTACAAATAATCGTATATTTAATTTATTAAATTATATAGCCAATATATCTATAAATTTTGATAAGATTACTGTTTTTATTCTAGATTTAAATTTCAGCCAAATATCTATTCAAAAACTTGTAAGATACTTAAACAGATTGAAAAAGAAGAATATATTATTTATTTGGGTAGATCATCATGAAACACTCAGTGAATTGAGAAATTTTAAATATAATAGAATGTTTCAAACCATCATTCTACCTCAATATGAAACAACAGCTTCAATTATGTTAGAGTTTTTCAATAATACTAATAATCCAAAAAATCTTAAAAGATTTGTTGAATTTGCAAGATATCCTGGATATTCAAGAGAAAGTAAATATTGGTATAAAGTATTACAGAATTTAAAGTCAATAAAATTTAGATTTGGGTATCGATCACTGGTTAAAATAATTTTTAATCTATTTGCATATCAGAAACCTGATAATCTAACCGATTTTATATATAATTTAGATGAGAATACTATCAATTCGATAAATACTTTTCAATTTCATGCAATATCTGAAATATCTGAAATATCTGAAAATCAAATAAATTCAGAAATTTCTATACTTAAAACTGTTAATAATTACCGTTTATTAATAATAGAAGATTGCATTCAACGCGATAAGGTTTTTAAGCTGTTGGATCTTTGCGACCTGCTTTTAATTTTTTATAAGAGTGGTAAAATTGGATGTTATTCAAGTGGAGTTTCTTTAAGACCATTATTTAAAAAATTTAATGCAACTGGGCATGATACTGCTTGTATTTTCGATCCATTTATTGAAAAATTTGATAATTTTGCAGAATATATTCCTAAGGAGGAATTAATCAGACAGATTAGGACGCTGTTTTAAGGTGAATTAGTAATGGAGATGCCAAATCCAATAGGAATAATTTATGATTTCATTGTCAGCATTTTTACAATCTCGGTTATTTTAATATTAGTAGCTATCGTTATTGGGTTAATAGGACAGAAATACAAATTTGTAATAATAGGATCAGTTGGCGTTATTCTAATTATTATTTTGAACTGGCTTCTTATAAATTTCTTTAATGTCACATTGATTGATTGGTGGATATTTTGGAGATGGTTAAGATTCATTTATTATGATTATTCAAATACGCTTTATTCGGTTGGTGAATTTATTATATGAGTTCAGATGTTCAAATTCGTCGAAATATTGCACAAGATGCTTTAATTAATAGTGAAAAGCAGAAGTTAAGAGAGTTTGCAAATAAATTCTTCAGGATACTTAACCAGATGAATTATAAAAGTTGTAGAAACATGTTCAATTTTTCCAAACAATATTTTACATTTTACAAGTTAATTGAAAGAGATAATTATATTCTAGTTGATATTGTATTAGTACGACTCATTAGATATAAGGACCAGATAAATTTAGAAATAAAGAATGATGTATATGATAAAATTATGGAACTCAATAGACAAATTATAAATGATGGGCTAAAAATAACTCCTAGCTCTAAAAATACTATTATAACCTTTTTTAATTATTTTAATCGATTTTTATTAGAGCAATGTATCACTTATTATGAAAATGAGAATGGCGAAAAAAAACAACAAATATATCGAATTTTACCAGTAATTCTCCATTCCGAAGAGCAAAACAAGATTCACTGGCATACTCAACTGGATTTGAGCATTGCAATCTGCGGGATAAATAATTTACAAAAAATTTTGGCTGATAGATTTGATGAGTTAGTAAGTCAAGAGAATAAGATAAAAGATAAAAAGATTTTTGAAACCATTTTGAATGTTAATCGAATATTTGGCAATTTATGGATACCTTATTTTCTGATTTCATTTTTTATTATATCTACCAATTATTATTT
>CAZYEE010000196.1:0-7600 GCA_964646355.1 uncultured archaeon
CAGTAATTTATTGAAATCCTCTAGCATATTGGCCCATTTTTCAAATGGTTGCACTACACTAGATAAAAATTGACAAGTACTGAAATATTGTAGCGCGTTAATTGCTTTAAGAATAGTTTCAATTTTTTTAATAAATTCAGAGGTTTCCTCAATTTTATCTTTTATTTCTAAAATAGTGGATGTAAATTCGACCAAGATTTTAATATTGGAGGAATTTTCATAATCTTGCAATTCAACCACCACTGAATTGAAAGAGTATGAGTTATATAAGTTTTAAAATATAAAGTAGTGAAATTAAAAATAATAAATCCTCTAAAAACATATACTTTTTGATCTATTTTAAAAAACTAAAATTTAAACAACATCATGATTATGGAAAAACAAGAATAGGGAGTAACAATATCATACCGGTATATAGATGGAGAGTATAAAATTATAAAATATTATAGATCAGTAATAATATAAACTATTTCATGATCTATTGATCAATCATTTGTGATATAGTCTCTGATCTATAATTTTTAATTTAATGGTATTGAAAAAATTCTAATTTTAGTCAATAGCTTAGATTTTATTCTTTATCAACATTCTTAGCTTTAATCGTTCCAGTTGATTAATAGTTAATAAGCAGTCCAGCGCAATATCTGCAAAATCATGGTTATTAGTTTCTTCATATTTCAATCTAGCCATTTCATGTTCTTCAAACAGAGCAGATTTAAAATCTTCTAGATCAGTAAAGTCCAATCCTGGTGGAACTTCATATTGATATCTTTTACTTACAAATTGGTCCGAAAGCTTTTTAAATAGTCTCATGAGTTTTTATAATCAAAATTTTTATTCATTAATTCATGTATTATGCTGATAATATTGGGAAATTATAGAAAATGATAAAAAACTTAATTTAGAATGAAATTTGTTAATTGCTTAATTTCAGAAAAGATGTTTAAAGATAATACACAAACGAATTGTGAAATTTTATTAATAATTAAATTTAATTCATGGATTTTTATCAGTAATTAAAATAATTATGAAAATTTTACTAAATATAAAATATACTATAAAATTTTATAGAAACTAATAAAAATTAGAAAAGAATAATATTTTTTTAGAATTAGAAATTCTGATGAATTTCAAACATATCTTTAATACGTCAATAAAACTATATTTATTTTGAAAATTATAAAAAATTTATTAACAATCTTTCAGTTAACCCATTTGAAATAATAAACTCCCATATTCGCTTAACTCCACCAATCATGTAAATTTGGTGGGCATCACTCCCAACAGAGATTTTTATTTCAGGGTAATCCATTAATAAGTTCTTAATTTTATGAAAGATTCCATTTAGATCGCTATAATTTCGGGTCAGTTTATCACCATTCAATTCTATGAAAATATCAAATTCTTGAAATCGCTCAATATTTTTTTCAATAAACTCGATTTCAGGATGTGCCAAGCCAACAGGTATGTTCTTAAACTGGTTTTTAATAAAAGAGGCACGTTTTATAGGATCAAAAAGAGGATTGGTAGGTCCTCTTGGTTTTTGAGTTTCGATTAAAATAAAATCAAGATTTTTGAATTCATTGGAAAGTAATACTGTATAATTTGAAAAATCGGAAATTTCAGCTGATGCGTAAATTGGATAATTCATCCTCTTTGCGACCGCTCTAATTTCTTTAATATATTCATCCAATCTTTTGGGGCTCCCAGTATGCCTCAAATACATAAATTTTCCATTAGAATCTATATGATCCGAGATAGCTATCGCTTCAAGTTTTCTTCTTTTTGCTGTTAATACAATTTCCTCAATTGTCTGATCTCCATCTGAATAGTCAGAATGAATATGAAAGTCTATCATGGTGAATTCATTGCTAATATTTGATAACATTAAAAAATTTTTAGTTTTTAGTTTAAAAATACAATTTATATATCTATTTAAATTCTTTTATCGTTAGATCAAATCTATTTGAAGTTTATCATTTCATTTAGTTTTGTAAAAAAAATTTTTATTATGTTTGAGTTTAGCTTTAAATACAAAAATATTAAGAATTTGGGATTACAAAATCCTCTTTTTATGAATAAGAAATGTTAAAGAAAATAAAAGGTGAAACCCATGGGTAAATTTGACGGCAAATGTGTTGTAATTTGCTATGCAGGCGGCGGTATTGGAAAAGCTGCCGCAGAACTGTTTGCTAAAGAAGGTGCAACAGTCATAGTCCATGACGACAGCCAAGAAAAACTTGATGTGATTGGCGTCGGCGAAAAATTTGTTGGTGATTTGTTAAAAAAAGAAGATGCTGATAAGCTTATTGAATTTGCAATTGAAAAAGGCAATGGGAAAATTGATGTACTCGTAAATAATGAGGACTATTTCCCAGGTACTGCTAAAATTACTGATCTGACTACTGAGCGATTTATTGAAACCTGTGATAGAAACTTGAAAACAATTTGGCACACCTTGGCAGCTTTATATCCAAAAATGAAAGCCCAAGGTGGTAATATTAGTATTATTAACATAGGAAACATTGCTGGTGCAGGTGGACATTCTAAACTCGTCGATTATTCCTCCGTTAAGGCAGGTCTCTATGGTCTGACTAAAACTGTTGCAAAAGAATGGGCAAGATTTGGAACAGTAAGGTGTAATACCGTAAATTATGGACTTGTCAAATTCAGCGAGGACTACCCAGCTCAAGGGCCCGGTAAAAAGGGTGTAAAGGATTTTGCTGGTGCAATGAATCCATTCCAGAAAGCGGTATTTAAACCACAAGACATTGCCAATATCATCCTATTCTTAGCATCGGATGAATCAAAAGCAATAAATGCCACTATTATTAATGCAACTGGAGGTATGTATACAATTAGTGGCGAGTAATTGGAGGTGAATATGAATGGTTGGTATGTTAGAAGGTGAGAAGGCAGTAATTACCGGTTCAGCACAAGGTATTGGTAAAGGAATAGCCTTGAAATTCGCTCAAGAAGGTTGTGATATATTAATAGTAGATCTTGATGACGAGAAAGCCCAACAAACAAAAAAAGAAATACTTGAAAAAAATCCGAATGTAAAGGTAGCAGTTGTAGCTGGAAGAGAGACAGGAGATATCACCGTTTGGGATAATTGCGTAAAGATGGCAGAAGTTGCTAAAAATGAATTAGGTGGCTGCACAATAGTTATAAACAATGCGGGTTTAACACTTGATAAACCGATCCACACCCTACCAGAGGCTTGGTGGGATATTGTAATGAAAGTCGTTCTAGTAGGATCTTTCAACATTATCAAAGCCTTTGCTCCGTTATTAGAAGAAGCAGGTGGTGGTAGAATCTGGAATATCTCAAGTGTTGCTGGTATTGGTGGAAATGCAGCTCAAATAAACTACTCATCTGCAAAAGCAGGACTTGTTGGTCTAACAAAAGCTTGTGCTAGAGAACTGGCACCCAAGAATATAGCCGTAAATGTCGTAGGGTTTGGAGCGGTCTGGACTCGCTTAGTAGCACCACATGAAGAAATAGAGATCATGGGCCAAAAAATGGCAGCGATGAAAGCCACACAAGGAGTAGACCCCGAACAATTGATGAAAACATATAAAAGTCAGACACCAATGTGCAAAAATAGAGATACTTGTCTAATGCCTCAAGATGTAGGAAATTTCTTTGCAGCTGTATGTACTAAAGAAGCACAATATTTAACAGGACAATGGATGATCTATTCCGGTGGTATGGTTATCTAAAAACAATGAATTTTTAAAACTGAATTATATTCTTATTTTTTATCTTTTCTTTTTATTTATATCTTTTTTTTAAAAACCTTAATTTAATACATAATCAATCTAACTGAGTTATTCATTAGATTTAAAATTAGAAAATAACTCCCTTTTCTTTACAATTAATTATAATAAACTTGAACGTAATTTCACGTGTTTAAAAGTAATAAAATAATTAAATTTTTTAAAACACTTTATTTCACATTATGGAAATCCATTTAATTTGAGAAAAATTTGTAAATACAACTTATAGAAGCTAAAAAAGTATTGTAGATGAAAAATAGGCTGAAAAATAGAAAAATATTTTATTCCCATAAAATTAAATAACATAATTTGTAAATTATACAAATCATCAAAATTGATACTATCAAATTTAAATATCTTTAAATCAAAATTTTTATTTAAATAAATGCATTACACAAAAAATTAAATTACTATGTAAATTAAGTGATTTATATGTCTGATGAGAAAAATGATGAAAAAGAGAAAAAAGTAGGGCTAGTCGAAATTGAAAGTTTGAAAGATCTCGTTCATTTGATTGTTAGACTCCCCTTTCAAATAATAAACCATATGGAAATAAATGGTAAACATGTATATTTCATTCTACTTGGAAGCGGAATTCCTGGAGTTTCAACTACTATGTACTATATTGTTATGGATAAAAAAATTGAAGATACCTACATTGTATTTAATTCTATTAACGATACGCTTACATTCTCAAGTTCTTTTGAAGATAGACGAGGAGGTACGATATATATCCCAATAATAAACATAAAGAAACAAAATTTAATAAAAGAAGATATGTTTAATTTCTAATCAAAATATCTTCTTTTTTACCCTACCGATTTACTATTTTGAAATAAATAAATTATACTAGGTATTTTAGAGAAGTTTTATCCTTTATTGTATTAACTTTACAATTGTTTACATAAAATTAGGAAAAATATTAATGAGATTGAATATTTTTGATATAGATAATCGTCCATATAAGTTATTCTCTATTTAAAATTTGTATTTTTAGAAGGGTTTTTAAAAAAATTGATTAAAAAGAAAAAATTAGTAAAAAAATTATAATTTCAAAAAATTATTCTCTGGTCATTTCCATTAATCTTTCATCTGCTTTTACCCAATTGGGATACCATCTATAATATTCTTTTGGATTTGCTTTCTTTAATCCTTTATAGTTTGCTTTTACAAGAGTCAACTTATCCTTTCGTCTATAAGTTACAATCAGTCCTTCTTTTTCTAATTGTTCAGCGAGTTCAATAATAGCTTTTCGTTTCCATTTGGTTAGGTTTCTTATATCATCAATTGTCATGTATAGACCAGGATTAGCTTTATAATCATCGGCAAGTATTTTCAATAAGTTTTCAGCTGTAGGTTCCGATCTAAGCCAAGGAGATGGTTCGTTTGTTATAATCGGAAGACCCAAATCGGGGTCGATTTTGAATCTATGAGTCATTTCAGTATAAGCTTTTTCAAGTAAAGTGCCTCTATAGATGATCATTTTTTGTACTTCAGTTGTACCCGCTACAATTTCTCCAATTTTGGATTCTCGGATCATTCTTTCAATGGGATAAAATCGTGTAAGGCCATCGCCACCAGTCATTTGAACAGCGGAAATACCTATTTCGCGAGCTGAGATAGTATTATATAATTTTGCGATACTAGCCCAAACACCCAACGCCATTTCGTTCATTTTAAGTTCTTTCCCGTGATCCAAAAGATAAGCAGTATAATAACTAATAAGTCTCGCTATTTTAAATTTGGTAATAATGTCAGCAAGATCAAACTGTAAATTAGTAAAACTTCTGACTTGAGTATTGAATTGTACTCTTCGTTCCATATAATGAATTAAAAGACGAATTACATCACCGAAACCTCCACCTACTACGGCAGCGCCGATGAGTCTCTCAAAGTTAAGTCCAGACATCATAACTTGCCAGCCTTGACCAATTTCGCCACATCTTTGAGTATCAGGTATCCTGACATCATCAAAATCTAAGTATCCATTTGGTACATTATCGAATCCTACCAACCAATTAATTTTTTCTAATGTCAATCCTTTTGTTCCTTTATCGATTACAAATGCAGTTAAATGACGATACTGTCGTCTATCTTGTGGATCATCGCTTGTTTTACAATAAACAAAATATCGACCTGCTGCACCTGCACCTGTGATCATCCTTTTTTTACCATTGATTACCCACTCATCACCATCTTTTTCAGCAGTAGTATAAACATTTGCAGCATCAGACCCAGCAAAAGGTTCAGTGATACATACGGCACCAAGAACTTTTCCATCAGCAATTTGAGTTAAATATTTTTGTTTTAACTCGTCAGAACCAAATTTAATTAATTGATGTAATCCACCTAACATTGATACAACGAAAACATGCCCAACAGCATATAATCTTCCTAAAGCTTCTGCTACAATACAGCAACCAGTCGCACCAAGATCCATACCGCCATATTCTTTAGGTACTCCAGCTCCCATGTATCCTCTTTCCGCTACCATGTCCATAACTTCCCATGGAAATCTTCCCTCAAAATATGCTTTTTCTGCAAGTTCTATATGATCATCACAGAATTGATTAACATCTTTTGCAAGCTTTTTTTGCTCGTCCGTCCACCACCAAAAAGGTTCGAGTATAGACATCTTTCATTTACACCCATATTAATTTTATATCAAACACATATATTGGAAACATTTAAACTAGCTTTATTTTAATTTTTAAATTTTTAAGTGGATAAATAATTTCCAAATTGTATAATATATTAATTCATTAAAACAATAGATTTAAGAAATTTTTTTATTTAAGTAAATTTTTAAATATAAAACATATATTTTCAATTTTAAAAAGAAATAGAAGCAATTATTAATAAAAAAATTTGATATAAATCAATTTTAAATTACTAAAATTTTTTAGATATTAAAAAAGATATGGAAGAGGAAAATAAACATAAAAAAATCATTGTTAATATTTATTTTCATTAAAATTATATTAAAATTACAATATATTGTGTTTTGCAATTACCTATTTGAACTTTTTAACTAATTTACGCAGAGAAATATAAAGTATATGATTGATTTTATTAATTTTTAAAATTTAGACCTAAAATTGAATAAATTACCTATAAGTGATGCTTATTGTCACTATAAATGTTTCTGATATATTTATAAAATTTGACTCTAAAAAGATTTTTAGAATTTATGTATAAAGAATAATAGGTTGTTTAGCATGATGACTGAAGTAGAAAATAATATAAAAATGTGGAATGAGTTAGGATTAGATCTAGAAAAACATGATGAACTATTGAATGGGTTGGGCCCTATTTTTGAAGAAATATATATAAAAAGTCAGAAAAACCGCCCGGACATGAGTTTCTTTGATTTCGTGGTAGATGATATTCATGGAATCCGAATAAAAGAATTAATCGAAGCAAAATCGAATGGAAGAAAAGTAATTGGAACCTATTGCATTTATGTTCCAGATGAAATAATAATTGCATTAGATGCTATCGGAATAGGTTTATGCGGAGGAACTAATTTCTCAAATTATGCTGTAGAGGATATTTTACCTGCGAATATATGCCCATTAATAAAATCAGCATTAGGTTTCAAGTTAGGCAAAATATGTCCATATTATGAGACAACTGACTTATTAATCGGTGAAACTACATGTGATGGGAAGAAAAAAGCATGGGAAATATTAAGTAATTATACAGATATTTATGTAATGGAAGTACCACAATGTAAACAAAGAGAACAGGCTAGAGAATTATTTTACAGAGAATTAAAAGCCTTATATTTAATCTATTCCTTCTTTTGCTCTTTGTTT
>CAZYEE010000197.1:0-3822 GCA_964646355.1 uncultured archaeon
TCGTTTTTTCTCACCACCAGACATATTTTTTACTTTTGATTTCCAAGTATCTTCTGGTATCTCCAAAACCTTGAATAACCTTTTTCCTTGTTCTATTGCTTCTTTTTTATTTAGACCAAACATCGATCCAAAGATCCGGACATTTTGAAGAGCTGTAAATTTATAATAAAGGTTTAAAGATTCAAGCTGTGGAACATAACCAATCTTCTCGAGAACTTTTTTACCATGCTTTTTAACATCAATTCCAGCACATATAACTTTACCTGTAAAATGAGGAATTTGGGCTACTAGAACTCGAACAATTGTTGTTTTACCTGCACCAGATATACCCATTAAGCCAAGAATCTCGCCTTTTTCACAGTAAAAGGAAACATCTTTTAATACATGCTTTTTACCGAAATATAAATTTAAATTTTCGACTTCAATCGTTCTTTCAGAACCTCGCTTGTCCATGTCTATCTCGACTTTCAATATTACACCTCTTTCCTCTTCAATTTAAATATAAAATAGGTCAACACCATCATTACAATACAAATTATCAACAAGGTTGTAAAATCCCATAGTAATTCGGTATTCGTGAAAATTCCCTTGGCTTTAAAGCATATATTAGAAATCAGCGGCATTGAATAGGCGAATGGAAGTGCATAAGCAATTACTTGTAATACAGGATTCATATTTTCAATATCAATAAACATTCCACTAAGTAAGATCATAATTAGAAATACCGCGACTAATAATTGATTTGCTTGAGTTTCAGTATCAGAAATAGTTGAGATGAGCATGCCCATACATAAACCATAGAACCCTATTACAAATAAAGCAAGGAATAAATCTATCATACTGCCCGCATTATAAAGTCCAAATATTGACGAAAATACTACCGTTAAAATACATTGTGCAATCATTAGACAGGAATTTGCAATATATTTTGCAGCAAGAACTTCTCCTTTTTTAGCCGGAGTAATTAATAATCTAGGAATTGGTTTTTCATTAACTACTGAAAGTATTGTTAATGTAAGACATGAGCCCACAATTAGAAACGGTAAGGAAATGGTACTTGCCCAGCCCATTAGCTCATTAGAATTTTGGGGCATTCCATAAACATGAATAGTATTTAAATTAATTTGAGGAGTAATATTATTTTTTTCGGTAAAAATATTCGTCGCATCATACATTAAATTAATACAATCCTTAATTTTTTGGACATCAGAACCATCGGGTATATTTTCAATCATAGCTGGAAACCCAAATTCAATAGCTTCTGTAAATTCAGCAGGAAGCAGAATTATTAGATCTACTCGATCATTTGCAAGATCTAATCTAGCATAATGGAGCCCATAAGGATCAACTGAAGCATTATAGAATTTTACAAGTTTTAATCTGGGAAATTCACTATTATTTAACATCGTTATAAAAACCTGGTCCCAACTCGCATTATAATATGTAATGTTATCCGCAGAATAAAAAAATCCGAGAGAATCATAAGTTACTATGGCACAATTTATAGGCGTGCCTTCAACATTACTAATTGTTCCAACAAGCCCAAATGCGGATATGATTAGAGGAGGCATTGCAAGTGCCATGAATAATGCTCTTTTATCTCCTTTAAGTAATGAAAATTCCTTATATAAAAGCTTAAATATACGTGAAAATGATTCCCATAAACCCATTTTTAAACCTCCATTTTTCTAAACCTGAATACGATTATTGATGCAATTAAAAGGACTACTATGAAAATTGTTATTGACAGAACTCTCGTTGGGTCTAATCCGAATCCTTTAAGAGAAACATCGATAAACATCTGAACTGCATGAATTATTGGTAAACTGTTTGAAAATATCTGAGCAGCTTGCGGCATAGACTCAGGCGGTATGAAAGCCCCTGAAAATAATATTAGAAATATAAATACACCAATGTATAATTGATTTGCTTGTTGTTCGGACGTACTTACGCATGATATTAAAAGCCCAATACTCACTCCCGATAATCCTGTTAAAATTATCACGATCAAAATATCAAAAAGATTCCCAAGAACATAGAGTCCAAAAGCCATACTGCCAAAAAATACCACGAGTGCTTGCATGATCATGATGGTAGAATAAGAAATGAATTTTGCCAAAACTATGTTAGTTTTATTTGCTGGTGTTAAAGTCATTCTTGGTAATGGACCCTCAGATACCACACTTAATGCAGTAAGATTTGTAGAGGTACCTAATACTATAATAATGATCATCAATGCTGCAGAATAATTTAAGATCTGATTATACCAAGCAGGAACATCATATTCGGGTGATGGAAATGCCACAACAAGTCCTTTAAAATTAGGAATAGCCATTCTAAAATATAATAAAGGTTCTTGCATAGAAGGTCCAAGACTGCTAGTTGCCATCATATCAGAGGCATCATAAATACAAATTAGAACTGAGTTTATTGACTTATTTACAGTTTCACTAAAATTTGGAGGTATAATTACTATAACTTGAACCTTACTATCATATAATAATAAATTAATATCTGGAGTTAAACTTCCAACTACATTTGACTCATTAAAACCCGATGACATATAAAAAACGTTGTCTTTCTCAAGATTAATAATCGTGCTATTAAAAAAAGAGTCAATTAATATACTTTCATATTGAGAATAAGCTGTTCCATTCCAAACTTGAGAATCATAAGAAACAATAGCTACATCATAAGAAGTTATATATCCACCACCAGAGGATAAACCATAAATTATTATTGTAATTAATGGTAAAATAAAAAGCATTATAAGAGACTTTCGATCAGTTTTGATTCGATCAAATTCTTTCTTAATGAGGTTCCATAGCGACGACATTTAAGTTCCTCAAAAAGGGTTTTTAGATATTATATAAATGTGATAACAAAAATTAATTAGTATTTAATGATCAATCTATCGAAATTTATTGAATTATATCTTTTTTTGAATAAAAACTTTATTAGAATTGTTGAACTATTTTTTTTAAGTTTAGGATCTTAAAAAATAAAGTATCTAGCTAATTTTTCGTATATAAAAGCTCCGAAAAAATAACTTAAATAAAATCTTATTTGTAATATGCTCCAATATATTCATAAAAGAAGAAAATTTATTTAATAATATTTACTCATTGGACAAATAAGTAAATCAATTTGAAACACAATAATCTATAACTTGATACAATAGTTTGATAACTAACTAAATAAATTATATGGTGCTTTTTTTATTTTATTTCGATTTTATTTCGATTCTATTTTTAAAATTTATAAATTGACGCTTAATCTAATCCATCGACTAGAGATATTGAAAATGGACATAAAAAATTTAAAAATCAAAACTATATAACTCTGTCATATCTTATCACTTAAAAGAAAAGAAGAAAGTGAAAGTATGTTAAATTCTAAAATAAAAGAGAGATTCTATCCGGTTGTTAAATCCCTATGGGCACTAATTTCTAGTTCAATTGATACAATAAAAATCTTAGGACTACAAGAAGCTGGGCATTTTATAGTAAAAGAATTAAAAGGAGATAATCCACTAGAAAAATTAAAAGATTTTGAATTAGGTGATGATAATTTAATTCTGATTCCGGGAGAAGAATTAGGATTAGAGCCATACTGGACAGTTGTAATATTGAAGGTTTGTCCTTTCACAATGAGCTACAAATATATTCCAAAATGGGACGAACGCTCAAGGAAAATCGTAGAGATCTATAACAAAGCGCAATTGGGCCCTGCATTACATCCACTATGTATCTTACATCAAGCTCTAAGAAAAGATCTCAAAGCATATACAATAGCATGTAGAAGTGCAATAACTAATAAAAC
>CAZYEE010000197.1:3922-7479 GCA_964646355.1 uncultured archaeon
GAAAAGATCTCAAAGCATATACAATAGCATGTAGAAGTGCAATAACTAATAAAACGGTATATTCTATCAAATTAATCCAACAATTCAAATTAGAACAGCATAAAATTGAACCTTTAATAAAGGATAACGCTTGTATTTATTTAATTAAAACAAATTAAAAATTAATATTTTTTTTATGTACTAATATATTCAATATATTTTAGAAAAAAATAGAAATTATGATTCTTGAATTTATGTTTTTAAATTTAGAATATGTAAACATTATAAATGAATTTTTAAAGATGTTTATTTTAAAAAAAATCTTCATATTTTGGAGAAAAATCTAAAAATATTTCTTTTTTATAATTTGTTAATAATTATAATTTATAATATTACTGAGTAAATAATTATTACCGAGTAAATCAATAGAATAATTAAAATATATTGATGTATTATTAAAAGTGAATAATATAATATCTTTAGCTATTAAAGATGATTTGAAAATTCATTGAAAATGTAGTAAAAATATCCTAATAGGCTGAATCATTATGAGTAGTGAATTCACGGAATTTGTTGATAGAATTTTTTCTAAAAGTAGACTTGAAATAACAGGGGGAAAGCTTGCAAATGCATTTCTATCAGAGGCTGAACGAGATGAACGCATACTAAAAGAATTTATTAATTCATTTAAGCCTCTATGGGAAAAATGGAAAAAAGATCAAGGAAAACACTTAATCTCACCATTTATTGAAGCTCATGGAAATTTGATATTTAGAAAATGGTTAACAGAGATTTTTCCTTTCCAGTATTATTCTCTTCGTCTTAGCTGTCTTCGGGGCCCTAGCTCAGTTGACGCAGTGATGCTTTTAAATTATTTTTATTCTCCTGAAGAGTTAAAGGTAATCGAATCGAAAATAAAAGAATATGACCTGGATTATTCAACGGAAGAAGTATGCAAGATATTATTGACTAATGCACTAAAATCAATTCCGAAAACAATTTCAGAGATTATGGAGATTGATTACAAAATAATGATAGAAAAATTGATAAACTATGACAAAACAAAACAGGGATTTCAAGTAATGGTTAGGGCTGTTGGGCGAATAGGATAATAAAATATTAATAATTTTTCTGATTTTAATATTTTAATAATATAAGATTAGACCTTTTTTGAACTTTCTTGAATCTTTGACCAGAAATATTTAGAAACTATTTATAAATGTAGATACCCTAACTCGGTTCCATTTTTCTCTATTCTTAGAGCCCCAAATTCGATTATTTTAATTTTATTAATTTCTGAATGGTGTAGTGGTGTAAAAATTTCCATAATTTTATTGTGAAAATCAATTTTTTGAAGGATTCCCAAACCTAATACATTTTTTTCATCACATAGAGCGAGAATAATTCCGTTAATATCTTCGATATTATAAAATCTAATTTCACAGACATTAAATTTTGACCTTAAAATATTAAAATCGATATCCAATTCTTTATAATCTTTATTAATGATAGCAAATAGACATTCAGACGATAATTCAGAATATAATACATTAGCTTCGATATATTGTTCGATATATTCGTTAATTTCGTTATCAGTCGGTGTTCCAATTCCTAACCTTGTATGAAGCAATCCAATTTTGGAGTAATTAACCTTTTGAGGCTTTGCTTCTAAAAAATATTTTGCAAGGGCATTTTCTCGGATATTTTTTCTGGTATTTCTATCTCGTGGATAAACATATCTAGATTTTTCAATAGGAAAAACTTCATAAATTACAGACAAGGGGATCAAAAAAGGATATAATATAACATTACCATTTTGTATTTCATTTATATTGATAATAAGATCAGGATTTATCAACCTTATTTTAGCAGTTTTATAAGCTCTTGATGCACTATCATTTACCCACCCAGTTGTATCAATAATAACAAAATCATATTCAGAAGCATCTCTTAATAAATTAGATAGTCCTAAATAACAGCGTAATAAATTACCTGAAGGAGAGGTGGTTCCTATAAATTCCATTCTAACTAATTCGACTGATTCGATATTGATAATATAATCCTTAGCAGTTCCTAGACCAATAGTAGTGGGTGGAGTTATAGTTCCTTGCCCCATGTCCATATCAATTATCCCAATCTTAGTATCAGGTAAATTTTCATATAATTTATTTATGAGCCAAGTAATAAGAGTGGTCTTACCGCTATCAACTTTACCGATAACAATAATTCTTACTTGAGATTTAATTTGTTTTATCTCCAAAATACGTTTCAATAATTTCATCCATGAATTCCTTACTGATTCATTCAATTCACAAAATGAATCAGGACTACCGCTAAAAGAGATTGTTGAGGTCTCTAAAGCATAAATAGGTAGTGCTTTTCCACTTTTTATTATAATAGAATCATTGGTTGAAAATTTTTTACCGAGAACTTCAAGTTGACCCTTTTTTATGGTTATTTTACACGGACCATTAAATCTATAAAATTTATTGGCAGATAATTTAAGTTCCTCATTTACTAAAGACATATAATCAACATTTAAGTTATTTGCATAGACTTAACAATAATTTTCTTAATCTATAATGAAATTTGTACTCATTTATTATTATGTTTTTGTGAGAATAGATAAAAGATTAACTAAATTTTTTGAATCATAATAAATTTTTTTTAATTTAGAAAATGAGACTGGCTTTAAATAACATTTTTTAATTAAAATCACAACTAATTATTGTAGAATTAGAATCATACTAACCAAAAGGACTAAGTATTTTTTTAAATAAAATTAATAGGTATAAAACGAATTGAGTCGGTTATAAATTAACTAAAATACCCATATTTTGCATTAAAATGATGAGTAAAAATGGCTGTCCAAAATGTTTTAATATTACAATCCAATGGTACCCCAATTTTTTCAAAAGATTATCACTCAATAAAGGAAAGCTCAGTAATTATTTCGGGGTTCTTGACAGCCATTGATTCATTTGCGCAATCTATAGGAGCGGGCAGCCAATTAAAAACAATAGAAACAGATCAGTTTAGATTTATTGGTGATCAATCAAAAAAATATGGGATTAAATTTATTTTGATTTGCGATAAAAATGATGATCCTCATCAAGCGGAGTTATTATTGAGATCGATTAAAAAAAGCTTTTTAATAAAACACTATAAAATTTTAAGATCAAAAAATCCATTTGACGATCTTGAAAAATTCAAAAGTTGGGAGGCTAATTTAGATCGTTTAGTTAATAATTCAGAATTAACATCATTTAATTCGTTAGTATCTGAAACACTTGAGCGGCTAAAAAAAATATTCAAGGAAAAAGTACCAAAATAATGACTTAAATCTAATAAAATTAGAGATATCAATTGAAGTTAAAACTTAAATAGGATTAGGGAATAAAATAGAACTTTTATATAATGAGATCATTGATCATTGAACTATATTTTTTGTAGAACATCATTTATCCAGGGCTCAACACCTTGAAAAACCAGAAAACCTTTAAAAATTTCTCGATCAAGTATTTCACCTGCAATATTTTTTAGCATCAATTTTTGTACTTCCTCTAAATTTCGTGTAT
>CAZYEE010000198.1:0-7462 GCA_964646355.1 uncultured archaeon
AAAATGATTAGTTCCGATTGCAAGAGCGTCTCCATCTCCTTCCCAAACTATTGGCTTTAAATCAGGATTTGCTAATTTCATTCCAGTTGCAACTGCAATACCTCTTCCGTGTAGTGCCATATTCTTCTGTCCAGGAAGAACTAATGGTATCATTGAATAACATCCAACACCTACAATATTTGGATAATTCAAATCTAATCCATTATCTTCCCATACTCTTGTAAATAGATGGGCTATTGTACCGTATCCACATCCTCTACAGAATAAATTAAAAGTATGTCCAGCAAGTTTCCCAGTAAATGTATTCTTACCATAAGGATGATCTGGTTTTTCAATCTTATATGTAGGCATCAAAGCCATTATTTATTCGCCTCCTTTATTCTTGCTAATATTTCTTTTGGTTCGTGAAGTCTTCCAATTGCAGTAATCGGCTCGACTTCCGCATCACATTTTACAATTGACCTCACAAACACTAAAAGCTGTCCTAAATTTATTTCTGGCATTAATATTGTCTTTACTGATTCTCCCAGTGCCTTTATTTCTTTTTCAGGTAAGGGCCAAACTACTCTCAACCTGAATATCCCAACCTTGATTCCTTCCTCTCTTGCATCTTTTACCGCTCTTAAAGTTGTTCTATAGGGCAATCCATAACATAAAACTGCAATATCACAGTCGTCTAACCAATGCTTGTCATTTTTACATATTTTATCTGCATTATTTATGATTTTATAATTTACAGCCTCATTTACCTTCGTGCTAACATATGGGTCCTCTGAAGCAATAGAATCTGGAGTATGAGTAACTGTGGGCATCCAATTTGGATGATATTCAGTCCCAATAACTGGTGGTGGCGGAATTATATATTTTCCTTTCTGTGTAGGATCTTCATATGTAAATGGACGATATTTTTTTGGATCTAGGGGATTACCTTCATCATCTAATATGGTTCTTCTCCTAGGAACTATTTTCTTACTTATTTCATCTGCTGGAGGAATTATAACCTGCTCATGATTGTGCCCTAAAAAGGCATCCGATAATACTACTACAGGTACTCTATAAAGTTCGGCAGTATTAAAAGCATCCATCATAAAATCGAAAAGATCTTGGCAAGTAGATGGTGCAAATGTAGGTAAAATATATTCACCATTCCCTCCATAATGAGCTTGCATAACATCTGACTGATGTGGTAAAGAAACTATACCTGATCCTGGTCCAGCTCTTTGTACATCACATATTACACACGGAACTTCATTATTAGCTGCCATTGAAATTGTCTCCTGCATTAAAGAAAAACCCGGACCGGAAGTAGATGTCATTGCTTTTAAACCCGCAAATGATGCACCAACTACCGCATTGATACTTCCTATTTCATCTTCCATCTGAATAAATCTGCCACCCACTTGAGGTAATCTTTTACTTAAATGTTCTGGAACTTCATTCTGAGGAGTTATTGGATATCCAGCAAAAAATCTGCATCCAGCCGCAATTGCGCCTTCTGCCATTGCAACATTTCCCATTAATATCCTTTTACCCGGTGGTAAATCGTATTCTTCTAAAATTAAGTCATCATTAATCATTCTTACCGACCTCAATAACATAAATTGATAAATCTGGACAAATTAATTCACATTCTTGACAGAATTTACATTCTTTACCGTCTTTTATCTTTGGTGGATATGCTACTTTTGTATTCAATTCATTGCCCTTCTCCAATACTTTTGTTGGGCAAACCTCGATACACAACCCGCATCCAGTGCATTTATCAAATTGGAGCATCAAATACTTTCCTTTTTCTTGATCTTCATACAGTTTTGGAATTTTTAGACCTCCGAATATTTATCTGAATTTTTAAAGAATTGATTTAAAATTAATAATATTTATTATATAAATTTTAATCCTATATGTAAATCTTTATTGTAACATTAAATTATCCTTATAAATATAATGATTTGAACCTTATAATGAATCAACCAAAAATCTTTTCTATTAATATTGGATCAAAAATGATTATTTATGTTTTATAATAATTCTAAATTGTATTTTTTAAATTTAAATTTCATTATTATTATTAAAATTCTAAAAATCTACTTGAATACTTGAAACTTCTTTCTTTAGCTAACCAACGGAAATCTTTCTTCTAAATCAACAACAACTTTTGATGAAAATTTAAGATTTATTATATTATATTTTAATTCAGGTTTTATTTTCTTCAAATAATCTAATTCATAAAAAAAATAATGGAATATATATAAAATTATTCTTGTTTTTTTCTCGCTAATTTTAGCACCGAAAATATAATTCCTAAAAGTAATGGGAGCGGAGCAGTCAATGCTAAAATGATATATGATATATCGTTTTGTGCTATTGCTACTTGAAATCCATAACTCAATTCCATTAGATAAAATAATAGAACCACTATAATCGGTACATATTTAGTTTTATTATTCATTTTTTACACTCCTGATATTTTTTAAACAACTCCAATAGGAATTAAGTCATAACCTCCTAATAGCCAATTAACAATCCCGTCTACTACTGTAGTTATTCCTATTAAAATAGCCAGAAATAATGGAATCATTAGAAAGAAAAATATTGCGGTTTTTGTTTTCCCCCTATATTTCATTTTTTGAGGATCAATCATATAATTATATAACAATAGAAACATGAAAACTACCATGAACCATCCGAAGAAATTATAAAATGGGATCGAGAATATCCTGAAAACATTTTCAGTATTTAACCAGACCCACATTCCAGAAGCACCCGGATATATTGAAATTGAACCTAAATTCACCATAACAGGGTCTATAAACATGTCAAAAGTTGTTGCAATTAATGCTGCCAAGGCATTTTTTATATAGTATTTTTGATTTGGAAATAATGTCTTTACGATATAATAACAACAATATGATATGATAAACCAGCCCAGACATGTAAAAAATGGTATCTCAAAAAACCATAACCCGCCCTTTGTGAAGAAATATGTTGGTGGTAAAACTCCAAAACGCCCTCCTATTATCCAATAACACTCTTCGAGCCCAGCAAACACTATCGCACCATAAAAAAATAAACCCGTTTTAAACCGTCCTATCGTCTTAAATCCATGATATATTAGTAATATTGATAATATTGATGCACCTAAATCCATTATTAATAAATCCACAATTATTGGTTCAATTAAATATGGACCTATTACCGCAGGTACTCGAAAAACCTCTGGAAAAATATGATGTATTATTGTAGTAATTGCTATAATCAAAAAAACAATTGTTGTTAAAATGATTAAAAATTTATTGTCATAATCTAATTTTATTTTCATAGATCTTCACTTATTTAATGTAAAATAGCTTCAAATAAATAAATTTAATATAAATTTAATATAAATTAATATTAAACAAGCTTAATCATAAAAAAATATATTTAAAAGTTTAATTTATGATTTATAAATGATTTACAAATATTACTCAATTTAATACTTCATTTAAAGGTGAATACAAGAAAAAAATGACTTATTTAAAAACATTAAGACTTGAGTATCTTTTTTCAGTATTGCTTCCAATAATATTATCTATTTATATTAATGGATATCAAATATTTGATTATATTAGATTAATTGGTGGCTGGATTTTTTTCGGAATTTGTGGAAATCTCTTGAATGATATAATTGATAAGGATAGAGATCTCGAATTCTCAGAAAATCATTTATTAGCTATGTTTTTTATTTCACTTATATGTGGATTAATGTTAATGTTAACTATCTTCATTGATAACTTATTAAACCTTTTATTTTTTCTTACTAGTGCAATATTAGTAGTTTTATATTGTGTAAAAATAAAAAAGTACCCTATAATTAATAAATTTGTACTGGTAATCTCTCATATAATCTTTCCTTATTTAATGGTTCACATTCCCAACTATATCGAGCCCAATTTCTGGAAAGAAATTATACTCTTAATTGGAATGTTTTTATTTGGTGTTGGATCTCAGATTATTCACGAGTTATCTGATAAAGAAGCATTTCAAAAATATAATAAAAAAATTGTAAGAATTTTGGTTTTAAGCCTTGCTTTTAGTTCTGTAATTTGTTTTGTTTATGTTATAATAATTTTCTATGATATATATCTATTTCCATTAATTACAATACCTATTGGCATTATTTTCTTGTTTCGACGTCCAATAAACCCAAAACCTGTCCATAAAAAAGCAGGGATTCTTGTAGGTAATCTTATTCTCGGTTATTTTTTATTCCTCGTCTTTTGAATTTATTTGAATTTAAAAATCAATAATCAATAATTAAGACCAAAATTTGCACAAAAATATGTTATAAATTTAAATTATTAACAAAAATCAGATAATTAAGTTAATCATTTTCAAAAATCAAATCAAATAAGATTAGGAATGCTAGAAATAAACTTAGTAAAAATGGTAAATTAAATTAAAAATAGTAATTAAATTGATTTTTATACAAAATTAATTGACATTTTATAAAAATAATTAAAATTTCATCAAATTAATTAAAATATTAATTAAATAATGGTATTTATGAATAGCTATATATTTCTGGGCGGTCTTCGTTCTGGAATCATTTTTTTGACCTTTCCTTTTTTAAAAAAGTCTTTATCGAAGAATAACGCACAATAGCAATGTCCGAAATCTCTAATATCGAGCTCAGCATAATCGCATGGACATATTATATCTTTATCTAACGCATACTCTCCATATGCAAGTCTACATGGGCAAGAGGGATATCCATATCTTTTTCGATTCTCAAAAAGACCTATTATTAAATTCTCAACCCATTCTTCATCATTATTTAAGATCCAACCTTTATATTCTGCATTTGATTTTACCAAATTTCTTATATCTTCTAAACTTGTCATAACTTTCACTTTAATTTATTCAGAATTTCATTCTCTTTAAATCCTCTTATCATTGCTTCATCAATAAAACATATCGGAAAGCCTAACCGGTCTGTATAGTTAGACAAAACGCGAACCAAACTATTCTTTTGAGCCTTTGGTAGTAAATCAATATCTACATATTGATATTGAATATTATTCTCATCAAGAAGTTTTTTCAGCATTTTACACCAAATACATGTTGAAATCGTTACAAGAAATACATCATGGTTATTATTCTTTCCATCTATTTTCATAATATTTTTAGGAACAACGACATCGGCTATTTCTTTCATAGAATCAACAATGTAATAAATCATGACGATTGATTTAAAATATTTTATTGATCCAAATTTATAAATATAATTGCAAAATTCAATCACTCACAAATTTATTCAATCGTAATTAAATTGCATTCGATAAACATGATTAAACTTTTAATATCTTTAGTAATATAATATTTTTTATAATTTGAGCATTTTTTTCATAAATAATTTAAATTTAAATATAGCTTATACTTATCTACATAATTAAATTATATAAAATGGCGAAAATAAAATGGATCCTAACTCTCTTGATATTGAGGACCAAAAAATTGATTACAAAAATTATAAGAATATTAAAGATCGTTTCATCTGTCCCACTAAAGAAGTCAATCCCAATCATTTTATTGAACCTGATATCGTAAGCTTTATGCATTTATTTCCAAAACTTTTCAAACCTAATGAGAAAAGATTTATTGAAATCTATAACTGCGTACATTGCAACGCTTGTAAAATGGACCTTGCGAGATATTACCTCAAATCTAAATTAAACAAAGCCGGATTTATATCGAATGATACTAAAATTATGGCTAATTCATTTAAAAAATATGGAAATCCTTTTAATCGAGATAAATTCAGGTTCAAAATCCCAAATGAAGTTTCCGAAGATTCCGACACCTTATTTTATTTAGGATGCTTAAGTTATGCTAAAGTTCCTAATTTTACATTAAACGCTATAAAATATCTATTGCGAAATAATATAGATTTCACTATCTTGAAAAAAGAATTTTGTTGTGGCATCCCAGCTTTTGAAGCTGGCGATACTAATACTTTAAACGAGTTAATTAATAAAAATACTGAAATACTTAATTCATATAAAAAAGTTATTTGCTTATGTCCTGCATGTTTTGATATATTCTCAAATTTCTATAAAAATCTAAATACTGAAATCTATCACATTTCCGATTATCTAAAACCCTCCAAAATTAAGAAATCAGGTAGACTTAGTATCCAACATCTCTGTCAACTGGAAAATAGGAATAAACCCACTATGCATAAAATTAACAATATTCTTAAAGAATCTGGATATAAAATCCAGGAAGATGAGAAACACTGGTGCTGTGGCGGTGGTATGGGCCTTGTTCACATCCAAAAAACTATTGAAAAAATAGCTAGAATAAGGATCCATGATTTTAAAGGCGAAATTATAACCACTTACTGCCCATCATGCTACCATGTCTTAAAATTATTTCTGCGAAAAGAATATGGTGCAAATTCAGGACCAAAACTAATAGATACATTCTCATTACTATTAGATTAACTTTTAAAAATTAATAACCTTATTTTAAATTAATGAATCTTTATTGAAAATCAACTTATCTCTCAAATTAATTCCTTAAATCTATCTTAAATGTGTTTTGTATTCAAATAATAGTTCATTTTTTTTATTCCCAAAAAATTACAATGAACCTAAAAAAAATTAAATTAATGCTATAGAAATTAAAAAATTCAATTTCAATTATTTTTTATGAATATATCTTATTTTCATGAGTACATCATATCAATTCTTTTTTTCATTTTCATTTTTCTTTTATCAGCTTCTCTAATGGCATTTTGACTTAAATATTTTTCAATTCCTTCGTATATTATTTCATTTTTCTCTGGTAATCCCTCTATTACATCATGACTATTTATTATTAATGTAGGTGTCGCCTCGATTCTATAAATATGCGCCAGTATCTGCCCCTGTTCCGTTGATACATCTATAAATACTATTTCAATGTCTTCTCTATAAATTTTTTTAGCATCATACAACATACTTTTTACTTGTTTACAGTACGGACATGTAGGTGAGAAAAAAAACTCTATTCTCACTAAATTCTCCTTATTTTCATTCGAATTCAAATTTGTCATTAAATTACACCAGAAAAAAATAAAGAAATTTTAATTAATTATTTGTTATTCAATCTTTTTAAATTTACTTCTAGGAGCTCCACATACCGGACAACGATCTGGTGGACACTCAGGAGCATCTCCTTCACAGACCCATCCGCAAACACTACATCTCCATTTTGCCATCTTTACTCATCCAAATCCTTTTTTATATTTAAATTGAATATTTAAATTCATCCGTTCTTTTTTATTCTACTACAATTATTGATATTAATTTAAAATTCTGAAAAATTTGCATATTTTATATCACTCCTCTTTATATATTTCATTAAAAATTAAAATAAAAATGGATAATAAGCTTAATTTTTTTTGATAACTTAAGAACTAACTTAGGATTCAGTAGAATTT
>CAZYEE010000199.1:0-7445 GCA_964646355.1 uncultured archaeon
CTCAAAAATATACCTGTAAAGATTGCCGAAGAACTTTTTATGCACACAACAGCGCTTTTTTCAAGAATTTAATTCCGTTGATTGGTAATACTCTTAATATATTCTTTAAAAATGGTATAATCAATTTAAAACATATCTGCGAATCTTTTAATTGTTCTAATTCATATGCCTCCACTATCGTAAAAGAAATAATGATGGCTGTTAATGATTCAATTGAAGTAAAGCTTGTATGAAATTCCCCTATTTCAGGTAATATAATTTTAGTCGGCGAGACTTTTATTAAAATTAATGGACGAATTTGGTATCCTGTGGTGGCAGTCAACGAAGATAAACATGTCCTGGCCTGGGATTTAGTCAAAAATAGAGATTCTAAAACTATAACAAGAATATTGTTTGGTGTAATCTCAAGGATGAGTGTCACTCCTAAAATAATTATAACAGATGATTTTTCTTCCTATAAAAAGGAATTAAAATTATTGCAATATGATCATTTTGAAATAGGTATTACTTATGCATATCATAATTATATAAATTATAACAATGTAAAACCACTTGGTAATGCGCCGGAAGATGTGGCTAAGGTTTTAGATAGCATAGCCCATAAATTTAAAGGAAAATGTATTACAACAAATATCATTGAACGAGAATTTAGTACACTTAAGTCTAATATAAAATTCAAGGGGAAACGAATTGTAGCCCGCTGGAAATTAGTTTTAAACTTTTTATTTCACGGCGAGAGAATTTCCAGAGCTGGTAGAAGAGATAATAAAAAGGATAAAATTGGGGAAAAAGATGGTTGGAAGGTCAATGGGGTTTGCATTAAATTTAATAGAACGAAGGTAAAAAAAAGTCGGTAAAATTAAAAGAAAAGAATATATAATAATTAAAGCATAGGAATTAATGAAAACTCTTGAGTAAGAGTTAAAATATATTAAAAAAGTAGTTTGAAGAATATCATAGAAGATTATAGGTCAAAAAAGGAAGTAATATAATGATAATGTAGATAAAGTATATATATTAATAAATTTTAAGATACTGGGGCTTATACAAAAAGTTTTAATTAAAATTTATGAAAAATTTGAAATTAAATTGTTATTTTATTTGTTAAATTTATTTTATAGTTCATAATTATTAATAATTTTCATTTTTATCTTGAAATTAATTATACCTTTTGTTAACAACTAAATATATTTTATTTATTATGATTTTAGGATAAATTTAACAATTATATCAAATATAAATTCTCAGTTAAAAATAAATTAATTAACAACCAATTAAAACTCATTATAATAAATAGGCTAGTTTCATTTAATAGTTCAAAACCGATCGAGTTTTAAAGAATTAAAATTTAAAAGATTAATAATCAAATATAGATTTAATGATTAACAATCAAATAGAGGTTTAATGATGGACAATGAAATCAAAGCAATTATAGGATTTGACACGACACAAAATGAAAGAGGTAAATTGGAAGACAATTATACTACTTTCAAATCATTATTAGTAGAAGATGGCTACTCATTATATACGAATTTTGAATTTCCATTATCAATGGGGCAATTATCCAAATGTGATATAATATTTTTTGCTTGTCCAGATAGGTCAAAATTTCGTGATTATGAGATAGAACAGATAATACAGTATATAAAATACGGGGGAAATGTGGTATTTATGAGTAATGCTGGGGGAGACAAGGGACTAGGAACGAATCTTAATGAAGTGGGTAAAGAATTTGGAATTACTTGTAATAATGATCAGGTTTGCGATGATGAACGAAATTATGGAATAAGGACTCTACCGTTATCACAAAAATTTAATTTGCACCCAATTACTACAGAGATTGAATTGTTGTTATTACCAAGCGCATGTAGTTTAAATATATCAAAGGATGCAATACCAATTGTATCATCGGAAGATACAGCTGATCCGCCAAATGCTCCTGTAATAGCTGTAGCGGAAAAAGGTTTAGGAAAGTTTGTATTTTTTGGGACCTATGAAATATTTAGAGATAATATTAGGGGCGGAATTCAAGTAATTCAGCACAGAAATTTATTAAAAAATTTAATTGATTGGTTATTGGAAGATATAGAGCACAAACGTATTATTCTATCAATTCAAAATGTGATTAATGCTATAGCTTACACCAGAAGAAAAAAGGAAAAAAAGGAAAAAGGTACTCAACCTATTAAAATAGTCCCAACAGCGCCAATAGTAAAGACACCTGATGGTAAAGTTTCACCTGAATCTATGTTAGACCAAATAATTACATCATTGCAACAATTAAAAGATATTACTGGAAATTTGGATATTATCAATAATAATTTGGTAGCATATGCAAGAGAAGTTCAACTTTTAAGGAATGAAATCAAACCAATTTCTAATGGAATGAGTGTTTTGACTGAAGAGATGTCAAATGTTTCTAAATTAATTAATGAATTAAAAGAAGAAATACAATCAATTAAAATGGCAGATTCTTTAAAAGAAGTAATAAATATTTTCAAGGATTTCAAGATGAATTTTGAATCACAAGTAGATATTATACTAAATAAGAATTTAAATCCACTTAAAATGGAATTCTCCGAAATGAATGAAACATTGGCGTCGAATAAAGTTGAAATAAAAACTATTAAGAAAGAATTAGACAATATAAAAGGCAATTATTTAACAAGAGAAGATATAAATAATTTTAAAAAGGAAATTGTGGATGAAATAAAGAACATTCTCAAGGAATTAAAAGAATCAGATGAATAATCCAAAATTTTTCAAATATTTTTATATTTCCAAATCCCTATTACCTATTTTTTAAGAAATACTTAAATTTTTCAAAAACAAATATTAATAAGTATCTGTGTTAGAGTTTTATACAAATATTATTCTGGAGAGGTAATTAATGGCAACAGAAAACCTCGAAAAAGAAATCGAAAAATTAAAATCAGAGATAGATTTTAAAACAAAAAGAATCGAGAAACTTGAATTGGAAGTTGCGAAAAACAAAACAAACGCTAGATTGAAAGATGAGAAAATTGAAAAGCAAGCTAAAGAACTAGAAGAAAAAATAAAAACGTTGAAAGAAAAAGATGAAGAAATTAAGAAACTAAAGGATAAAATACAATCACTTGCTGTTGAACAATTGGAACAAGAACTAAATGAATTAAAATCTTTAACTAAAACACAGGAGCAACAAATTGAATCTTTGACTTCAAAAAATAAAGAATTAGAAGAGAATCTTAAAAAAGCTAGAGAGCAAATAGATATATTAAACACCAAGTTAAATAAGCAAAATGAAGAAATTTCTGAGTTAAAAGCCCAATTAAAAAATTCTGAGGATATTATTACCCAAAAAGATACTGAAATTAATAATTTGAAACAAAAAAACTCGGAATTAGAAGAATCTTTACAACATATGAAAGATATTTTAGATTCAAGTAAAGAAGAAAAACAGACGATAAATGAGAAAATTGAAGATTTAAACGAGAAAATTTCAGAACTTACTAAAAAATTAGAAGAGAAGGATAATGAATTCAAGAAAGTTAGTCAAGAACTCGAATTTGCAAACCAAATTTCCGATAATCAGAAAAATATGATTGAGGACTATAAGGAACAGATAATTGAATTAAATAATAAACTTTCTAATTATATACAACAATGTGAGTTAAAAGACGAAAAAATAGAGAAACTTCAAAAAGAAGTGGAAAAATTGCATTCTGGAGTAGATTTATATGAAGATAGCATTAAAGAATTAAAAGATACAATCAAGGAAAAAGAAGCAGAGATTGAGAAATTAAAAAGTATAGCTCCTGGAGCCGTTAAGCAAGATCAGCAAATCAATAAACTGAATCAAAAAATTAAACAATTAGAAATGGAACTCAAAGAGACAAAAAAAGAGTTAGAGAAAGAAAGAAAAAAGAAAAAAGTTGAGAAAAAGGAGATTGAAGTAAAAATCGAGGATATAGAAGAAGAAAAGCCAGAAATCGATATAGATAAACTCCTAACGGATTCTATTTCACCTGAAACCAATGAAAAAATAAAAGAGCAATTTAAAAAACAACAGAATTTGATTAAAACTTTTAGAATTGTAAGCAATAAACAAAAAAGTCAGATTGAAAAATTGGAGGGAAAAGTTTCTAAAAAAGACTCTGAAATCAATGAATTAAAAGAGAAAATTAAAGATCTTGAAAAAGATATTAAACAAATCAATAAGGAATTAAAGAAAAAAGATCATATTATTAAAGAGTTAAAAAGTGAAGTAGATTTAGAAGAAGCTATTGATAAAATAGATAAAGTAGGCGAAATAGAGAGCAGATATGAAGAAATTAATAAATTAAGGGATCAAATTGAAAAAGCAAATATTACAATAGAAAAACAACGAAATACAATTAAGGAACTTGAAACTACAGTAGCTGCATTGCAACAAGATACAAATGTTCAAGCAGCACAAAAAATGAGAGAATCCTATGAGAATTACATAATGAACCTTCAAAAAGAAGCTTATGATTATAAATATCAATTAGAAAATGCACAAAAACAAATTGAAGACTTACAATACCAATTGGAGAGATATAATAAATTATTTGCACAATATGAACAGCAAATAGAAAAAATTGGAATACTCACAACCGATTTCCCAGCGACCGGACATGTTGAACCACACAGTGAGGATGTCGGTCAAGAATACTATCAAAGTGAACCACAAGAAAGTTATGAAGAAACACCAACATATGAAGAAGAGGGAGGATTTGTACCCAGCGAAACTAATTTAAAGCCATCCGAACTATTTGGAACTAAACCATACCAGCCAAAAATATCTCAAGAAATTTTAGATGGGAAATCTGACCAAGGAGAACTGTTAGGTGGTGAATTACTTGGAACTTCTGGCGCTTCATCAAGCGAAGCTACAAAAACACCATTATTAAGTGGTCGGGCTGAAACTCCAGACACAGGAAAGCTTCTAACCCCAGATGATTTAAAAAGTACTGAAAGTGCTTCCAGCGGTGGGGCTCTGCTTGGGAGCAGCTCAACAAAAGAGGGGTTATTAACAACTGAAGGGGAAATGAAACTACTCACAGAAGAAGGAAAATTCAGTTTATTAAATAAAATTATTAATAATTACATTAAAACTAACAATAATATCATTGATACAGCATTATGTATGTTCGATGGACTTGTTTTATCTCAAACTTTTGATTGGGATATATCTACAGATATAAAACGAGTGATTAATGAATGGAAAGAAGAAGCTACATCTATTTTTCTAAAAGGTACAAAATATGCCACATTAAAAGCCGGTGAAGATATACTTGTAGCCACAAATATACAAGGAAAAGGTCATCTTTTATGTATAAAGGTAAATGAGGATTTATTCATTATCTTTGTGCTACAAAAAACGGCAGATCCATTAAGTGTTTACGATGATTTTGAACCATATAACGAGCAATTAAGAAGTTTACTATAAAATTGCAAGGCAAAATATAACATTGGAAAATATTACTAAACAATAAATTAACCTTGATTTAATCATAAATTATATGATAAAGTTTTTATTTTAAACTAAATTTTCAATTTTAATCTAATTTATTAATTAAAAGTTAACAAAAAAAAATAAATTATTAAATTCAATTTTTATGTCAAATTTCTCAAATTCTTCTAAATAATTCGCAAATACTGAATTTTTTCTTAATTTTTTATTTTTAAAATTATTCAAAAGCTAATTTAAGAGCCCACATTAGAATAATCCCTATTATAAATACAGACATGAGGAGCACTAATTTTTTTAGTGTGTTTTCCTTTTTCATTTCGGGAATTAAATCGGCGGCTGCAATATATAAGAATCCACCTGCTGCAAAAGATAATAGATAAGGCGTCATTGGTTCAATTATAGATAACATAAAATAGCCCGCAATTCCCCCAAATACTGCAATTATTGCAGATAAAAAGTTTAAGTATAAAGCCTTCTTCTTTGTAAATCCACCGTATACAAGAACACCGAAGTCTCCAATTTCCTGAGGGATTTCGTGAAAAATTACTACAATTGTAGTGATAAATCCAAGATCTAATGAAGATAAGAACGCGGCTGCTATTATAAGTCCATCAATAAAGTTATGAACACCATCACCAATCAAATTTAGCCAGGTAAATGAATGAAATTCGCATATATGTTCTTTTTCCACATTATGGCAGTGATGAAAATCAAGTATTTTTTCTACTAAAAAGAATAGAATAAATCCAGCTATCAAAACTACATAAATATTTAAAGAATTATCAACTGCAACTGCCTCTGGTAATAAATGAAAGAACCCCCCACCTAATAGACCACCAGCTGCCAGACTTACCAATAAAAATACAATTTTATTTAGAAACACATCACTAATTCCTATCGTAAATATGCCAATTAAAGAAATTAAACTAACAAGGAACGTACTTAATATTATATATATCAACATTATAATAATCCTCTTAATGTTCTCTTTTATTTTTTTATTTGATTTCTTTTATAAATATTGAATTTTTGTTTATTTTTAATTAAAAATATTATATTTTGATTTAAATATTAAGTTTTTTATTAAATAATCAAATTTTGTTAAGAACTTGATCAATAATTGGATTGATTAAAAAAATTATTTATGGAAAAATTTTCCTATTTTAATTAATAAATAATCAACAAATTTTTAAAAATATTATTTTAAATGAAATTTACTCCTCAGATTTTCTAAGACTAACTAATTCCGATACTCCTTCTGCTATTCGAGAAAATACTCTTTTTCCGCCTTTTGGTACTAAAGATATAGATGTGGGGTCTGCCCTTACTTTTATTCCATCTTCTGTTGCGGTTAATGTAAAGTTTTCAATCGCTTTAACGGTCTTTTCAAACATAGTCTCTAAATTTTTTACTGAAATGTTAGTTTCTTTGGTGAAAGTTGTTAGAGTGTTATCAATAGAGTCTGTAGCTTGCTTTAAAGAAATATCCATATTTGAAACTGCCAAATTTAGATTGTTAGTCGATTCTATAAGTGCTTGTTCGATAGTTTTTGATGTTTTTTCTAAGGATTCTGCAGTCTTTAAAAATGCTTTTGAAACCTCATTCAGATTATCAGTTGCAGTCTTTAACGAACTAGAAATTAT
Organism: uncultured archaeon; assembly: GCA_964646355.1. Classification (GTDB taxonomy): domain Archaea; phylum Asgardarchaeota; class Lokiarchaeia; order Helarchaeales; family HEL-GB-B; genus HEL-GB-B. Next base: position 7,120 of record CAZYEE010000199.1, read on the forward strand.
TTCGGCAGTTTTAAGAAATGCATTTGAAACTTCTGCTATATTATTTGTAGCAGTTTCAAGAGATACTGCAAGATTCTCAGATGCTTCCTGTAAAGTTGTGTTTAATTCATTTGTAGTTTTATCAAATTTCTTTATCAAACTGTTCAATTTATTATTGATTTTCTCGATTATTGGAACCCTCAATCTCTAAAACTCCGATATTGTAAATTAAATATTCTATTTTCAATTATAATTTAATTAAAGCAATCTTAATTTTATTATAATAATTCTTACCTAAGTTTGACAGTTTCTAGTAATATCTATTTTTAAACTTTTTAATATTTTTT
>CAZYEE010000200.1:0-7431 GCA_964646355.1 uncultured archaeon
AATAATCATTAACATCATGATATTTTTCAAAAATTCTTGTACCAGGATTAATTAATATGATTTTCATTTCTATCTCAATATCAAATTATTTATAGAATTTTTAACTACAGATGTAAATATTATTATATTTTTTATGATTCAAATATATAAATATAAATTGATAATATGAGGATTTAGAAAAGTCTTATCTCATATTAAATATCATTTAAGGAGAATTACTAAACTAAAATATTTTTCTTAATATTTACTTTAATTATGATCAATCTTAAATATTTGATTTCAAATCTTTTGATATATGATTTGATATTAGGTATTTTTGCTGAATAATTCTTACTAAAAATGTTATAGTTTTAAATAAGATAAGAAACTAATGAATATAAATTCTAAAAGTTATGTTCAAACTGTTAATGTGAATATTTTGGTGAAATTTTTTGAAGATTTCTTTAATTAATCCATCACCGACTGTAGAAATAGAAAACAAAAACAATAAAATTGTAAAACGGCAAACAGCATATCCGCCACTAGGTTTACTATATTTAGGCGAGATTCTAAGCCAAGAAGGGCATAAAATTGGAATTTATGACCAGGATGTTACTGGTGCCAGTCCTGTTGAAATTCTAAATTGGGTAAAAAAGCAGGATCCTGAAGTTGTTGGATTATCACCTTTATCACCTTCTTTTGAAATTTCAATGGAGATCGCTAAATTAATTAAAGATTGGAATCCTAATATTTCAATAATAATTGGGAATATTTTAGCCACATTATGTTCAGATTTAATTCTTAAGGAGTATCCATTTGTAGATTATTGTGTAAGAGGGGAAGCAGAGGAAACACTTCCTGAACTTATTGAGATTATTGAAAAAAATTCCCTAGATAAATTAAAAGATATTCGTGGGATCACTTATTCTAAAGATAATAAAATTATAATGACTGAAAATAGAAAACCAATTCGAGACCTTGATAAAATTCCGATACCGAATCGAAATCTTATAGATTTTAATTATCAGAACGCTGGTAAGAAATTCACAATTTTAGCAACTTCGCGGGGTTGTCCATTTAGGTGCAAGTTTTGTGCTATTCATATTAATTCAGGCTTAAAAGGAATTCGAAGAGTAAGATCAATTGAAAATGTAATAGAAGAATTGCTTTATTTAGAAGAACAAGGCTACAAGGAATTTAATTTTGTAGATGATTGTTTTGTGCTCGATCAAAAACGAACAATAGACTTATGCTTGATGATGCGGAAAGAAAAAATTGATATGGATTGGGGTTGTGAAGGTAGAGTTGATCAAGCTAATTTAAAATTATTAAGAACTCTAGAAAAATCTAATTGTAAATCAATTTTATTTGGAATAGAGAGTGTTAGCAAAAAGATGCTTGAATTTTATAATAAAATGATAACTCCTGAAATGTCTCGCAAGGCAATTCTTAATGCAAAACGTGCAAAAATCGAAAATATAATCGGTTTATTTATTTTAGGCGGTCCAAATGAGACAATTAAAGAGGTTATAGATACAATAAATTTCAGTCTCTCTATGGATTTAACATTCGTTCAATATCAATTTTTATATATTTTAATGGGCTCCGATTTATGGTATGAATTAGAGAAAAATAATATTGTTTCAAGAGAACGTGATTGGAAAAAATATTTAAGAGCAGTTGATATCCTTCCAAATATCCTGGATGAAAAAGTTTTAGATAAATTAATGATCAATGCATATGCGCGATTCTTATCGCGTCCTAGATTCTTATTTAATCAAGTTTTAAAGACATTAAGCAGTAGATATCGACTTGAGTTGATAATAGATAATATCAAAAAATTAACGCAGAAGCTTCCAGATTAATAATGATTATTTAATAAATTAAAAATTATTTTTAAAATTCATCAAATACTTTATATTCTTTTTCAAATCCTTCATAAATATTTCATAAACATCTTCTGGTGCATCTATTTTATTAATGCTTCCCTTTTCTAAAATAAGTGCTCTATGTGCCAGATCTTTTAAAAATCTTGGATCATGAGTACTGAAAATGATGGTGATATTATACTGACTATTAATTTTTAACAAATTATTTGCAAGTTCTCTTTTACTGATTAGATCAAATTCAGAATCAAACTCATCTAAAATGAGAATTTTGGGTTTCATTAATAAATAGGCTATTAAAATAATTAATTTCAATTCAGTGATTGATAAATCCGAGATATTCTTATCTAAAATATTTTCTTCAAGCTTAAAATCATTTAGTATTGAAATTAATTCAGTTTTCAATTGAAATTCTTTCATACTGGGATAGATTTCATCAATAACATCGGTAGATATATTCAATTTATCTAATTTATCTTTAATATTATTCCCAGAAATAGAATGTATTCTAACAATAAAATCTAGAATTTCAGGACGTAAACCAAATTTTTGATGATTTTCAATAATATTTTGAATTGTTTTACTGGATTTATATTTAAAAAGTGCTAAGACGAAATTATAGACGTTCAATCTCTGATGGATATTTAAACATTGAGGAATATAATTTGTGTTTTTAAGTGCATTAATTGATTCTATTCCAAATTTCGTAATATTGATATTTGAATTACCTAAATAAATTATTTTTCCATCATCTGGAATAACAAGACCGGAAATTAGTTTTAATAAAAGACTCTTACATGAACCATTCATTCCAATAATGCCTAGAACTTCTCCCTCATAAATCTCTAAATTAATTTCTTTAATATGATTACCAAAGGAAATCTCATTCAATTCAATTATAGAATTAGAATTTTCCGAGCTTGGTAGTTCAAGAGGTTTAAAGGGAAACAGCTTAGGAATGTTTTTATAAAAGTTATCATCCAAATTCTTTACAATCTTTAATTCCCCATCCTTTAAGATCCCAACTTGATCACATAAATATTTTAAGGCTGACATATTATCTGAGGAAATTATTACCGCATTGTTACGTTCTTTACAAAACTTTTTTATGAAATCCAACATGCTTTGTAATTGATTTTGGTCTAGCATGCTGAAAGGAGAATCTAAAATAATCAATGAATTTTCCTTGATAATAAACTGTTTTAAAACAATTAAAATTTGTTTTTCAGCCGCGGTCAATTCTTTAACATTTAAATCGGCTTTTGAATATAAATCAAAATTCTTTAATAAATTTTCAGCCAAATTACGAAGATTATTATATTTAGAGCTCCCTATATCAGGTAAAGGTTGAGTTTCATCCCTCGATTCAAGCGCATTAAATTTTTTCATCAAATTATTTATCACACTATCGTGATAAAGACCAAAATAATGCTGCGGATAATAAGTACTAAATTCTTTTAAATTCTTAGAACCATTTATTTTAACAATACCTTCGTTAAAAGCTTCAATCCCATGAATTATCCTCAGTAATGTCGATTTTCCAGTAGATGAATTTCCAATTATTCCAAAGATGTTTCTAACATTTAGTTCAAGGTTAATATTTTTAAGAACTACTTTTTCAATACTATTGTATTCATATTTTTTAACGAGATCCTCTATTTTTAATAACACATGATTCGAATTCATTTTTGCTCAATAATTTTTTTATTCTAGAACTACTAAAAATTTATTAAATACTTGTCCAAGTTATGAATAAATCAATAAATGTAATATAGAATTTTATTCATATCATTATAAATTAAAGAGTTATAACAATAATTTTAGATACTAATATAATGTATTTATTTTTATGTTAACAATATGAAATTTAATTATTTAAGTTAGGTATAAAGAAGGTGTATATTTTGGAACCGAATTGGGAAAAAATAAAAGAGAAGCCAGAGAAAGAACATAAAGTAATTGGACAATTTCTACTAGACCAAAGGCAGCGACTAATAATTCTCCAGGATGAATTGGAAAAAGTAAAAAAACAGAATTCAGATTTAAATAACAAATTAAACGATACAAATGCTGAAATTATTAGGCTAAATGAGACGATAGAACAACTTAAAAAGTTATCTGATGATCAATCGCAAGTAATAAATCAACTTGAGTCAAAAAGAACAAGTCTAGAACAAGAACTGGAAGCAGCTAAGTCTCAAATAGATGAACTTAATAATACTATCTTAAATCTGCAACAAGAAATTGAAAATTATAAAAATGAAATTAGTTCTAAGGATTCAGAAATAGGATCCATTAAAAGCCAGCTTGAAGATGCTCAAAACCAAATCAGCCAATTTCAAAATCAGATTTCAGAATTACAAAAACAATTTGAATCAAAGGAACAAGAAATTATTAATACTAAAAATAAAGAAATCGAAGAATTACAAGAAAAAATAAAAGCGATCACCCAAGAAAAATCCAATTTAGATCAAATGCTTCAAACTAAAACCGAATCCGAGGAAAATTTAAAGAGCCAAGTAAATCAATTAAATGAAACAATTACAAATCAAAATAACAAAATTAGTGAGTTGGAATCAAAAATTAATGAACTAGAAAATAAATTGAATGAGCTTAATAATCAAGTTGCTGCAAAAGATGAACAAATTTCCAGTTTACAACAAGAAATTGAAGAAAAGGATAATATTATAAAAGAAAAAGATGAACTTCTTGAGAAATATAAACCCCCAGAAAGACCAAAACCTGAAGCAGGTCGAATCACTACAACAACAATTCCTTGGAGAGCTGGACAAAGCCAATTTAAATGTCCTGTCTGCGGGAGCAATCGTATTGAAGATACCGAAAATAAATCCCGAATTCTTTATGTAGCAGCGGGTACACCGATTTATGAGAAAATGCATCGATGTCTTGATTGTGGAAATGAGTGGAAAGACGAAGAATAATTTAAATCAATAATTTTTTAAAAAATAACTAAATTTTTTAAGCCAATCTATTTTTTTGAACCATTTTTATAAATCTCTATAAGTCTATCTTTAAAGTTTTTAAATTTAAAATTTAATAAATTAGAAATTCTTGAAGTATCCAGCGCTAAATTTGCTGGCATTAATGGGTCTGGACATTTTGCCTTTTTTATTAAAGATTTGTTAAAACCAAAAACCTCGCATGTTTCTAATGCCATTTCATAACGGCTTAGAATTTCTGGGCCCGCTATATTGAAAATTTTATAATTAATTCTATTTTTATTTTGTATTATTGATTTTATTACTCTAGCAATATCTAAAACGCTAATTGGAGTTCTATATTGATCGAAATATGCACTGATGGTTTCATTTCTGCTACATAATTTTATAACCTTGTGAACGAAGTTCTCGTGTTGTCCTGTTAATATTTTACCGTAAACTAATGCAGTTCTTAAAATTATAGAATTTTCTAATTCAAAACACTTTTTTTCGGAAAGTGCTTTAGTTTTACCATAATAATTGATTGGATCTGGTATATCTTCTTCTGTATAAAGTTCATTTCTCAATTTTTTGCCATTAAATACATTATCTGAAGAAAAATGTATTAACATAAGATCGTATCTTTTACAAAGATCTACAATAATTCCAGTTCCATGTACATTTATTTTATATGCTAGGTCAGGGTTCAGTTCTGCTTTTTTAGGGCTTGATATCGCAATTGAATTTATTAATACATCCGGTTGTAATTTTTCAATTAAATTTTTTAGTCTATCAGGTTCAAGAATATTGAGATTGTAAAATTTATTTTTATTCCTATTACCGACATTATCATTACGGAAATAGGTTCCAAACGTGGTATATGATTTGCTTAAGAAATCAAAAACATGATTTCCAATAAATCCACTTGCTCCGAGGACGAGTATTCTTATCTTGCTCATTTTCTTTGTACCGCATATTTAGATATGTGTGTTTATCCAATAACATTCATAGACCAGCTATATACTCTTAAAATTGAGAATATTCGATAGTATATTTTCTATTTCAATTGATAAAAATTCACAAAAATATTAATAACTTTTTTATGTATAGCATATTAATTCTGATTAAAATATTAGAATTTGGCTGGCTAAATATCAGAATATTTTGTAATAAGTGGATAGAAAATGAAAATCTTGATATTCGGGCTTAAAAGTGCAGGCAAAACATGCTTGATTCAGAATGTTTTATTAGGAAAAAGTTGGAAAGATCTACAATCTATACCAGCTACTGAATTTATAGATAGTCATGAATTTCTCTATAGAGGAATTTTAAAAATAAATATTTTCGATTTAGGGGGACAAGAACAGTTCATTAATGAGTATTATTCTGATAAATGGGTGAATAGTATTTTTTCAAATTGTGCGGCTTTTTATTTTATTGTAGATTCTTCAAATATCGAGCAATTAGAAAAAGCAAAAAGCGAGTTCTATAGGGCTTTAAAATTTCTAAGAGAAAAATCGGGAACGGAATGTAAAAAAATTACTCTGGTTATTTCCAAATGTGATATATGCAAAAAAACACCTAAAGAAATAAGAAAATATATTTTTAATCATCCTGATTATTCAAATATTATTACTAGCATAAATGTCTCAATTCCACAAAATACTGCCCGTAAAAATTTTGGAAAATCCTTGAATGAATTAATCCCGAAGGAACTTAAATCAAAACAAGAGATGTTGAATAAATTATGTGCTGATTTTAATAAAAAATTAAAAAGTATTTATTCTCTTATATTAAATAAGAAAGATGGGCTCGAAATAGCGTCTTCAATGAAAAGAGAATTAATTTCAACTAAAGCAAAAGAAGAATTAGAATATACTTCATTAAAAGTTCTTGTGCATTCAGAAGAAGAATCAAAAATTTTTCAGTTATTAAAAGACAACAAAATAATTTCTGATAATACAATGAATTTCAGATTATGGAAAACCAACGATAATAAAAACATCATAATTTTACAAGATTTTACTCAAGATACCGCTTTTTTTGCTGTATTTAATGCAGATAATTTCAATTATGAAAAAACTGATTCTGCCTTAGATTCTTTCAAAGAAAAAGTAATCAAGATAATAACCAAGTAAGATTGTAGAACATAGCCAATTTGGTTTTTAATTTTTTTCTTGAGGAAAATTTTTTGTATAAAGAATATTTTAACCAAAAAGAAATTTAGATTCATTATTAACGTTAGAAATCTTGAGTGAATTTAGTTAAATTTTTTTAATAAATAAAATATTCTACCAATTTTGATCTAAAACATTTTTTAATAGCCATGATGACTCTAATTTTTAAAAATTGATAAGAAATAGAAATAAATAAATAATTCTAGATAGAATTGAAATAAAACTATCAAAAACTCCATTACCATTGAATCTCCAGTATAATGATCTTAAAATAATTAGAGTTAATAAAGTAATCCAATAAAAAAGTTAATTTTAAAGATATATAGCGTGAAAGATATGAGTTTACTTGAAATAAGATGGCATGGCAGAGGCGGACAAGGAGCAATTACAGCAGCTCAGATACTAGCAGAAGCTGTATATATTTTTGAAGGAAAATATGCCACTGCATCT
>CAZYEE010000201.1:0-7353 GCA_964646355.1 uncultured archaeon
TTTATTTCTTTTCGTTTTATGCTAAATGGAGCGAACCACATATCATAATAATAATCTTTTGTGTTGATTTTCAGGTAATTTTGCTGTCGAATCACGAGAAAATATAATGCAAAGCATTCCATTATTCCCGAATATATTAATAAAATAGCTTGAGTGGGATCCTGCAATCTTGGTGCAAATAATAAGTATGAACCCTCAATGAGACTGAAAATTATAATGAACGGCATTAATATTACTATCCAGAGATATTTTGGACCTACAAAATTATTTTGGAATTTCAACAACTCAATTTCTGACTTATCTAATTTTGTCATGAAGAATTTATTTTTTCTGAATTCATAGATCATAAGTTTATCTTCTGTACACGCAAAATAGATTCTATAACTATCGATAAGCGAATAAATTAATATGCCCAGTCCTAACATTAATGGAAAGAAGCCCACCGTATAAAAATAGGAGGGCCCACCCAAAAACAAGACATTTCCAAATGGTGTTTCATGATGCCCAATTTTTCCAGTGATTATAAAAAGATCAGTGAAGCCCATTACAATTAGGAATAAAGCTGCAATTAATCTACTAAAAGGAAACGATAAAACAAGTTTTGATTTCACTGGACTCGTTGTTTCTTTATCATATCGAGATATTAATTCAGGTATTTTATTTGTTTTTGGAAGACTCAATATCGACACAGATGAAATGATTAAAAGACCTGTAATCAAGAGTATCCAGCCCACAAAAAATACCATCATAAAGACTGCTTGAGGATCATCTAGATCTTTGATTAAATAATCTACAGCATAACTTAGTATAGTTATAAAAAGTCCAAATATAACTAGAATAATTCCAAAAATCAGTGCTATAAATTTCAATGCATGCAATTTTTTTGAAATAATCTTAAAATTTTGATCGTTGCTGGCTTTTTCCTTTTTTTTATTCACAATACTTTTTTCTTCATTAATTTTAATCATCTCACTATAATTTTAAGGTGGAGGTATAATTCCAAATGCTCGTCCCATCCAATATACTGCTGTGAATGTAGTTCCCGTGCCTTCGCTTAATCCATCACCAGTAGTCTCTTTCACCTCTTCGAACGGGTTTTTCTCATAGAAGTTACCAACGTTTGTATACATATTATCAACGAGCGCTGGTTGAAGATACATATCTTCAAAATCAATTTCAAGAGTTAATGGTGAATATAACATACCAATTGGATTATTATTAATAAAATCTCTCCATTTTATCATTTCTTGATTTTTCTGATGCCAAGCAGGACGGGGTGTTGCATTTACATTTCTAATAGGAATATTATTTTCAAATCGCATCAATTGATCAAAAATATCTCGTTTAATGTTAGAGTCATTTTTACCAGTAAAAACAAGATACATCATATTGAAATATGGATTTCTATGAGTTTTTAGCATATTATAGATTCCTTGTTCATATTTTTTAATGTAAAAATTCTTTAATTTTGGATCATCTTCCATTGTTATCAAATTAAATAATGTTTTATGCTCAAAATTCCATGCATAATAGTCCATTATCAAATTTGTGGGCGAGTTTATTGCAACGGTATTCATGTATAAATTTTTTGTTGCAAAATAGTGATATAGGTCCGAATATTTTTCTGGATATGCTTTTCGTCCGAGCTGAAGCAAGCTTAATATCCATTCTCCACCGCCTATTAATGATTTCATATCTGCTCCATCTGGATGACCGTCTCCATTTATTATTAACCAATTAGTTTTCTTGAATCCTTCTATTAATTGAGCTATTAGTAATTTGGTTCTATTTTGCACCCAATCATCATTACAAAACTGTAAAGCTGCACCAAGTCCGAATAAATAACCTGCTATTTCGTCTTTAGATGTATATAACCTACATCTCCAATTTTTATAGGGCCCAGTCCCATTAAAATGCCTAACGTGATTACTTAACATCCAATCTGTGATACTCTGATATCCAGTTATATTTCTATTATCAGGGCTCCAATAAAATCTTGAGGGAATGCCCGGATAATCTGGACCTATGCCACCATTCGGCACTGCCAACATATAACTAAATCCCATAAGCAATTTTTTGATAACTCTGGTCGCATTTTCCATTAATTCCGTGTTATTTTCATTCTTTCCTACCTGATACCTAAAGCATTCAGTAGCCAATGCCATTCCTGTAGAAAGAGCTGCATTATCTGTTGGATGATAGTAGCTAACATTTGTATAATTATAATCGGTAAATGTGCAACTTAATGCAAGCCCAGCTGGCATATGATATTCTTCGAAACGTTTCTCAATAATATCCGCCCATTGTGCCATCTTAGTAAAATTAGGTTCAATATATGTAAATGAAATATTCTCATAAGGATCTCTATATGTAAATGATGTAATATCATTAATTATATATATAGCTCCTCCAATATAGGCTCCGCCTAAAATAAATGGTAGGAAATAAATCATCATTATTAATATGTAATATTTCCATTTACCTTTCTTAGCCCTTCTTCTCAAATTTTAAGCCTTCTTATAATGCTTTGTGTTATATTAAAGTTTAATTTTATCTATGTTTAGATAGTATATATTAAAATTTGGCTAAACATAAGAATTTAAACTAACTGTTTTTAATATAGAATTTTTATATATTCACAATTCAAATTTTAAATTTAATTAAAGTAAAATTATATTTATAAATTTAAATTAGGTGTAAAAATTGAATAAAAAACCACATGTTGTTGTAATAGGGAGTTCAAACACAGATTTAACAATAAAATCTAAATCATTGCCAAGTCCGGGAGAAACAGTCCTTGGGGACGAGTTTTTTATTGCTTCAGGTGGTAAAGGTGCAAACCAAGCTGTTGCAGCAGCTAGAGCTGGCGTTGATGTTACTTTTATTGCAAAAATAGGTGACGATGCTTTCGGAAAAAATAATATTGAGCTATATAAAAAGGATAATATCAACACAAACCATATAATTATTGATAAAAACAATTATTCAGGTATCGCTCTGATAATGATTGACGAGTATGGCGAAAATTTAATAGCTGTGGCATCAAACTCCAACTATAATTTTACACCAAAAGAAATAGAAGAAAAGAAGAATGTTATTAAGGATGCTGATATTGTTTTACTTCAAAATGAAATCCCTGATACTACAAATATAAGAGCTATATCTATATCTAACGATCTAAACATTCCTTGTATATTGAATCCAGCTCCTGGGCCCAAAAAACCTTTACAAAATGATGTTCTTAAAAAAATCAAGTTTCTAACACCAAATAAAAATGAACTTGAACTTGTTTCTGGTAAAAAGATAGGATCTGAAAATGATTTAAAAATAATAGGACAAGAATTAATTAGTAAAGGTGTAGAGAATGTAATAATTACTTTAGGAACTAAAGGGGCTCTTTATATTAATTCAAATGATTCAATAATTATCCCAGCCTATAAAGTAAAAGCAATTGATACGGTAGGAGCAGGAGATTGTTTCAATGGATACCTTGGTGCTATGCTGGCTTCTGGAAAATCGATATTGGATTCCATTAAAATTGCTTCAGCAGCAGCCGCTATCTCTGTCACAAGAAGAGGTGCTCAACCTTCTATTCCAAGAATAGATGAGGTATTGGAATTTATGGAAAAAAATCCATAAGATTTTTTTATTTACTATTATTCATAATATAATCAAAATAGTTTATGAATAAAATAGCCATGGAATAATCTCATTGACCGATAAAATCAGTAAAATTAATAAAATTAATAAAATTTGTCATTAAATAATGATTAGATCAAATTTTAATAAAAAAATTGATATAAATTAATATATTTTATGAAGAAATTCCAAATTATTTTTTAATCTCGCTGCAAAATCAAAGTCATTCCCAGTCCGCCACCACCACAGAGAGTTGCAAGTCCTATATTTAAATTTCTCTTAATCATTTCATAAATTAAAGTTACTACTATTCTGGCACCTGTACAGCCCACTGGATGTCCCAATCCAATACCACTACCGTTTACATTAGCAATCTCTCGATCAAAACCTAATTGCTTTTCGGCAACAAGATAACATGCAGCGAATGCCTCATTACATTCTATTAATTCAATATCTTTTAGTTGAATTCCTGTATTTTTAAATGCCTTTTTAGTTGCAGGGACTGGGCCCTCTCCCATATAATATGGATCAACTCCGGCAACTCCATAACCTAATATCCTTGCAAGAGGAGTAAGTCCAAGTTCATCAGCTTTTTCTTTGTACATTAGAATCAATGCAGCTGCCCCATCATTTATACCAGAGGAATTTCCAGCTGTTACAAGTCCACCCTTCTTAAAAGCTGGTGGTAATTTTGCAAGTTGATTCATTGTTAATCCAGGTCTAAAATGTTCGTCTTTATCGAATATTATTGGATCTCCCTTTCTTTGGGGCACTTCAATTGGAACAATCTCATCCTTAAACCTTCCCGTTTTAGTCGCATTTTCCGCATTATTATGAGATCTCAATGCCACTTCATCCAATTCCTCCCTTGTTAAGCCATACTTTTCACATAAATTTTCTGCAGTTAATCCCATTATGATATCAAATCCAGCATGAAGACCTTGATATAGTCCATCTACAAATGTAATATTTGAATTTCTATAACGAACGCCCCATCTGGTATCAAAACTTAAGAATGGAGCATTTGACATTGATTCTACACCGCCGGCCAGAACAATATCCATTTGACCTGATTTTATAAACATAGCACCCGAAACAATGGCTTCCATTCCGCTATCGCAGACTCTATTGATGGTGACTGCCGGAACTTCTACTGGAATTCCAGCAGATACCGCCGCAGCTCTAGCAACATTCATCTCATCAATACGTTCCATACAACACCCAAATCTAACATCATCTAACATATTGGGGTCAAGCTTAATTCGGTCTAACGCTGCTTTCATAATAGGCGCAGCAATTTTCTTTCCAGTTAATGGTTTTAAAGTTCCACCAAATTTTCCAATAGCAGATCTGCACGCACTTACAATCACGACTTCTTTCATTTAAATTCACACTATTTCTAATTTATCTGAGATGTAAATAGATCTCTTTTTTTTCAATTTATTGTTAGGTGTTATTAAATTTATAGAATAGATTTTTATTTAAGGATTAATAAAATTTTCCGATTAAATGACAAATTAATTTCAAAAATTACAAAAAATGATAAAAAATCTAGAAATCAGCACAAGATTTTGAATACATTTACCAAATTCTTTTTGTTAATCTTTTTTATAATTTGTTATGAGCTTCTTAAGATTTATAGTTCAAAAGACATCCCTAAAAAATTAATCAAAATTAAGGAGGTAATAATTTAAAATGATACAATCAAACAAATATACCTTCAAAGTTGTAGTTATAGGCGAACCACGAGTTGGAAAAACCTCTTTAATTCGGCGATTTGCCGATAATACATTTTCAGATACATATAAAACAACAATTGGTGCAGATTTTAGCATTAAGGTCATTGAATTAATGAATAATAAAGTATTTCTTACTATTTGGGATATAGGAGCTCAAGAGAGATTCAGTGAGCTTAGGAATTACTATTATAATGGTGCTGACGCTGCAATCTTAGTCTATGATGTAGCAAATCCAAAAACATTAGACTTATTACATCATTGGAATAATGATTTTACTAAATCTACTAGTGAAGACACTCCCAGAATAATAGTTGGAAACAAAATTGACCTATTAGATGATGAGTCCAATCGACTCCATTTTAAATCTGCTAAAAAATTTTGTGATGATGAAGGAATCGAATTAATTTTCTCATCAGCAAAAACTAACTATAATGTATATGATATATTTAAAAAAATTTCAGAATTATGTTTAAAAAGGTATAATATTGGACTTATAATTAGTGAAATTTAAAAAAATTTGTTAAAATGTTGTTATTTGCATAATTCTATGTCTTTCATAATTTCACTATACTAAAATATTTTAAATAGAGGGCCTTCTCTGCTAACCTTTCTGAATTTATTTATCCGCATAGCATTATATGTTAGAATTGCATCGTTCATAGCAAGCATCGGAAATAGGTATGTACAATAAGTAATTGGTCCATATAGAAAAAAATCAGCGCCCATTGCTTGAGGTAATGTATGGACTATTACGTTTTTAATTTTTTTAATGCTGGGTTCTAGATCTTCAAACTCTTTTAATTTCTCCCAGGTATGTAGTGCATTATGAGTTCCGCAACCAGTAGGATATCCCAGTTTCTTGACCTCATAAATCAATCTTGCATTAATAGCAATTGAGGGGACATCTAATGTAGCGACATCTATTAAGATATTTTTAAGATCAGCTTTTTCTGCTTTTTTTAATAATCCTTCTTGTTCTTCAGTTCCTAATATTAGTTTTAATTTATCAGAGGGCCAAATAAATCTACTATGGAAAGCTAATAATATCGCTGATTTGATTTTAGCATCCTTAATTGCATTTAATTCGTCATCATTAACATTTGGATCGATGGAATTATATATTACTCTTTCAGTAAGTCCGATTTCACCAAAATGTTTTATGGCAGGAATCCTAATATCAGGGCTCGGTCCACCAGGGAGGATTGGAGCATCAGTATTTTCTGCCACGAATTCTACAAGTTTTATTAATGCATCTGAGGTTTCAGCACCTCCACCTACATCAAATCCATGACTTAACCCCGTTTTATCTGCAATTTCTATTTGTTTATTTATCAAATCTTCAGCTATTTCCCTATCAAATTCACCTGTTTTACTGTTTTTTAAAACTTTCTTAGTTCGTGCTTTATAAAATATTGATCCTATTAAGAATAACGGATTTTCTCCAATTTGACCTCCAATTTTTATATTACATATTTCAGCGATTTTCTGTTCAGTCTCAAATAGAAACAAACGAATTTTCACCTCATTATAAAGCTCTTATTCTAAACCTAAACTCATTAAATTATTTAAATTTCTTTCCCTATTTTACAGAATACTACTATTTAAAATTAAAAATTCGATAGATTTTCGAAATATGCTTCTTAATTTTAATATCTTCTATTTAATAATTAATATTCTACAATTATTTTTTTATTATCTGGACTCAACTTTGCGTAATATTGAAGACCACAAATATTACAAGTACATTCCCAGCTAATTTTACCTTTTTGAAAACTGGTAAATTTTATTTTAATATCTAGGGACTCACATCGAGGACATCCTTCTTGCCCTATTAAAGAGGGATATTTCTGATAATTCCGAATATGTGAAGGAATTTCAATTTCAATCGTTGGCATTCAAATCACTTTTAGATGTTGAAATTAATTATTTAGTTTTTGTGGTTAGTATATTTATTTTCAACTTTTTAATTTTTAAA
>CAZYEE010000202.1:0-7309 GCA_964646355.1 uncultured archaeon
AATTCATTTCCAATAGAAATCTTTTTTATCACAAATTTAAATGTGTGAAAAAAAAAGAATATAAATAAACTAAATTAAATTAGGCTTTTGATCCTTGTTCTTTTATACTTAGGCCCATACTTCTCCATGATTTGCGCCCAACTTCCCACATTGCGCCTTGTGTATTATCTCCCTTTAATTCAAGCCCGATCCATTTTTTACCCGCTGGAACTTTTTTCATCATAGGGACAAAAGAGTTAGCCCCAACCATTGCGTCATCCTCAACTTTTACGCCTGTCATTAAAACAGATTTAATCCCTATTACGGTATTATTTTTAACAGTAGCGCCGTGTACTAAAGCATGAAAACCTATTAAGTTGTTATCACCTATTTTTGTCTTAAATCCCTCGGCTGTATTAATAATTGCACCATCTTGAATCACATTTTTGGCTCCAATTTTCACTTTTGCAAAATCTCCTCTTATAATCACGTTTTGATAAACAACTGTTTCAGGTCCGATTTCAACATCACCAATTACTACGGCATATTCTGAAATCCAAGCAGATGGGTCTATCTTTGGTTCTAATACTTTATCTCCTTTTTTAATCGATATTATTGGCATTAAAATTACCTACTCTATTATTCGTTTTTTAATTCTTATTCAATTAAAAATTCTATTTTGGTTTAAAATTAAAATTCTTTTATATAGATAATTTTTCTGCGTTTCAAAAAACTATACAATATAATTTCTAAATATGAATAATAATATATACAATTCTAGGATATTAATCAAATTTATAGGATTTAATACTATATATTTGAATCTTATTTAAAAAAAATTAATAATTCTTAAAAATTTTAAATTAATTTGATTTTTTAATAAAATTTTTCTTGTATATATGAATTAATCCTAAACTTTTTCTTAAAAATCATATGATATTTTCTATACTTATTTCATTTCCTGAAAATCTTTAAAAATTAGAATAATGAATTTATTTAAGTGAAAAAATTAATAGTAATAAATAAATTAAAATTTAAAATCAATTTAAAAATATTCGAGGTTCGCTTTTATGAGTATTCAAATTAG
This sequence comes from uncultured archaeon, assembly GCA_964646355.1. Taxonomy (GTDB): domain Archaea; phylum Asgardarchaeota; class Lokiarchaeia; order Helarchaeales; family HEL-GB-B; genus HEL-GB-B. Next base: position 1,067 of record CAZYEE010000202.1, read on the forward strand.
GAGATTTAAGAAGGAAGATGAGGAACAAGCAAAAAGATTGATGAAACAGCTCTGTCAAATTACTAATGTTCCATTCGATGAAAAAAAGTGGGAATGGGGCGTTAGAATGCGCCTCTATGATGCTTTACGCCGCAATGGAATGCTGGTTGCCATTAAAGATGATAAATTGGTTGGTATGTTATTTGCAGATGTAAATATTGATGTTACAGGCGTTGCTACGGGTTATATCCGAAATGTTATAGTTGATGCAGACGAACAAGGTCAAGGTATTGGTCGTATGCTTATTGAAAAAGCTATCGAATATCTTAAAGAAATTGATGTTCACGAAATTCTTGTTAATGTTAGAGAGAAAACAGAAAAAGCACTCAATCTATATAAAAGATTTGGATTTAAACCGGCGTATCAAGTAATGAAATTAAAATTAAAATGATCAAAACAGACCTTTTAATTTTTATTATTCAATTAATGATTAAGTTGGTAAATATTACTAAATATTATTAAATGCAGCCGATTTTTTCTATTCTTTGCTATCATTTTCTAAATTTATTTTTATAATTTTTTGTATATTTGTTATAGGATTTTATATATCTGCTAAATTTTGTTATATATATTGTATCAGCCCTTATTATTTAACAACTTAAAAAAGTTAGAGAAATTGTTTATGTTTATTTTAATTTCATAGTTCCTATTAATTTAGAACTTAATTGCTTATTTTACTTTCATCATGTAGTTTGCTTAATTCTTGTTTCATTTTTAAAGTGGCTTTTAGTCCGGGATAAAATATGATAAATAACAAACTGAGAAAGAGGGCTATGCTTGGAAATAGGCCCATTATCATACGGATTCCTAAAATTGCAGATGCTGGCTGGGCTTCAGGAGGTAGCCCTTGTTGATAACCCATTACATTTAATGTAGTAGCAAGTACTGCATGTGCTAGACCGATAGCCGGTTTTGTAAATAATGCATTTGTTCCAAAAAACATTGCTTCCCGTCTTTGGTGCGTTCTTAGTTCATCAAAATCCGCTGATTCTCCTATCATCACATTTCCAAAGACCAAGGCACCTGCAAGTCCAAAACCCACAACCATCAGACTCAACAAAGAGAAATAATAATCAGGTGATAAAAATAACAATAATAAGCCTGATGCTACAATAATTGTACCTATTATTACTGAAAATTTAATGCCCTTCTTTTTTGCGATTAATGGATATATTGCAAACCCTGGAATAAATGTTATAAACAATGCAACAAATAATAATAACGCACTAGTATCGCTTACTCTGAGGACATTATTTGCATAAAATATCACATTAGCAACTACAATGGCTGTAGTGAATTGAACCATAAAATTCCAGCCAACAAATGACATAAAGGGTTTATTTTTAATGCTTTCAATTAATGCTTTTATTAATCCGAGTGGCTTTTTATCTTTGCTTATGTTTCGTTCTTTAAGAAAAAAGCTTGGTATTACTAATACCAGCATTGCAGTTAGACTTCCAATTATTACAAATATGAAAAAATAGTCTACATTATCTTTTAATAGTAAAGGAAATACAAATGAAGCTCCCACGCCCACCATTCCAAACAATTGACTTATTATATTGATTTTTGTTCTTTCATTAGTTATTGTAGTAAGCTCAGGCATTAGACTATTATAACAACCAGCAACAATAGTATAGCACCCATCAAAGATTATAATAAATACTGTGAACCAAATTGCTAAACCTATTTGACTTAAACTTAAATATGGAAAGAATAATAAAATAGTCGCTAAAAACCAAATAGGCGTTATAAATCTAATATAGGGAATTCTTCTTCCCCATCTCGATCTAGTCCTATCTGAGATCCATCCAAATATTGGATCATTTAACGCATTCCAGATATTGTATATCACAAGCATAATAAATGTATACATATTATAATCTAATAGCATTATATCAAGCCAAAACCAGGCCGTAGCTGCCGCTTGAATCCCATTATACATCTGAGTTCCATATAATCCGATCCCATATAATAATTTGGTAGAAATCGGTACTTTTACTGCCATAAAATCCTTATAACTTTTGTTTTCATCATGCATGGTCAAATTAATTCCGCATCCTTATAATTTATTATGAAATTTGAAATAGTATATACATAATCTGAAGATTTATAATATTTAAAAGTATAATTAAACATTACAAGAGAATATCCTCAATTATTTGGCATTAATTGTTGACTGATTATTCAGATCCATATTTTTTTCTAAATCTTTTATTGAATCTAACTTTCTGAGAACCTCATCTCTGGTTGGCATACCATTTAGACCCTCTTTTTGGACTAAAAAATATACAAACGTTGCTGCATATAATCCAGAGTGTTTTAAATCATTGGTTTTATAATATTCCGATAAAAAGCTAGAAAAATAGGTATCTCCTGTTCCAGTTACATCTATAACATTATCCGGAACAACTGCTGGAATTTTAAAGACCAGATCGTTCTCTGAATCGTAAATTAAGCTTCCTTTATATCCACTGGTAATTATAACTATTTTCGGACCATATTCAGAGATCTTTTTCGCGACATATTCAAAATTATCAGAATCAACAATGATTTTTGCTTCATAATCCGCTAATTTTAAAATATCAATATACTTTAATGCATTAATTATTTCCTTATTTATTTTTAAATAAATTGAATTATCCGGTTTTTTAAATCTTAAAACTCCTTGAATATCAAGGCAAATTAATTTATCAGGATAGTTGGTTTTTATCCATTTAAATAAATCTAAATCTATTTCGTTAGCAATAAGCGCAAAATATATTATCTTATTTTCTTTTATTAATTTCTCTGGAATATCTTCTTTAGTGATTTTTTCACATATTGAAGTAAGTTTTAATGAAATCCTCTCCTCATTTTTATAGATTAATACATATCTTGTTGATTTACATTTAGCTCTTATTATATATTTTAAAGAAATATTATTATCTTTAAGAATTTTAAGAAATTCATCAGGAAAATCATATCCTATTTTGGATATTACAGTTGTGTTTATTCCATCCTTGTAGTTATTCTTAATACTAGCCAGCGATGCATATGCCACACTGCTTCCTAACTCTAAAGGCATTGATTTTCCGTTTATTATTTTCTCGTCGATACACAAGTGCCCAATGATCAACAATTTAAATCACGTGATAAAAATAGGATAATAGTTATTTTAAAAATTATTATAAAAAAATAAATGAATTTAAAATTCTATTTTTAATTCACCTTTTTTCAGTGCTTCATAAATTTCATCCCACATCTTTTTTTCAGCCCTTGTGTAGATGAATAATGATACCGCAAGCACCGCATAGACTATTGTGAAAACAATTCCAATTGTCGTCGAAATTAACTGCGAATTAGGCCCAAAATAACTTTCTTCATCAAAAGTCAAAAGTAACCAATATTCATCCACAATAAATCCTAATCCAGCACCAAATAAAATGTGTCCAATTCTAATATACCAAACACCTTCAAAGAAAGTCAATAATATTCCAATAGCAAGTGCTATTATTCCATAATTAAAATGATGAAAATGTATTGGTACTCCAAATAGTGGAAATTCTACAGTTGTTCCAGGTGATATTGCTGTAAATATTTTTGAGCCCCATAATGCAACACTGAATGCAATAAGACCAAACATCGGCCCTTCTCGTCTTTTTGCCATGCTAGTTTTTCCTTTTTCTTTAATTTCCTTTTTAAATCGGGCAATCAGTTTTTCCTTTCTATTTAATTTCAGTTTAATCAGTCTCCAATATTATTATAAAGTTCCAATCTATCTTAATGTTTTTTATCATTAAAATCGAAAATTTTCTATTTTAAATATTTAATAATCTAATTAGATTTGATTATTTAAATTATTAATACAGTGTTTTAAATCATAAAAATTGATCCTTTTTTAAAAATCTATAAATATCTGAACTATGAATTTTAAATATTTTGATATTTTTAAATTATTTTATTTAATTTTTTGAACTTATTTCTTGTTTTCTAGTTTCATTGAAAAAAATATGTTCTAAATAATTATTTGAATATGTTCTTAATGTAAAAAATATAATCGCATTTATCATTAGAAATATTGGACCTATAAAAAAGAATTTCAAGATAGAAATTCCTGTCAAACAAGTCAATAGTCCAAGCGTCAAGAAAAATCGTCCAGTGAATCTTAAAATCTTGTAAGGAAATTCAGTCTTCCTTATAAACCTGTAAATATATACGATATAATTCAAAAATGGAGATATAATACAAATTATGGAATAATAAAGAATATTTTCTATAAATAATAAAATAGATTTAGTAAATAAAATAAATATAATTCCAAAAAAAATTAAACCAGTTAATTCTGCCAAGCATCCAATACAAATTGCATAATTAAAAATAAAAAATACATGATACTCAAAAAATATCTGAAATTCATTATGATGTGATAAAAAAATTATGTTCTTAAAATTGGTTCTCTTCTTTTTCTTGCCCATTTCTATCAAATTTTTATGAAATTATATGTATTAATGTGTTCTAAGATTCATACGGGTATAAATTCTAATATAAACTCTAATATAATCCATTATCTAATATAATCCATTAATTAATCTATGACAAATATTATTAAAGAAATTTTGTAAAAAAGAAAAATCATAGGAAAAAAATCTTAATAAATTAGACAGGATTTTGAAATGGATTTTGATGTAGTTATAATTGGTGCGGGTCCTGCAGGAAGTACTACTGCAAAAACTCTTGCAGAGAGAGGTGTGAAAGTTCTACTTATTGAGAAACAGAAAACTCCAGGCCATTATATTCATTGCGCAGGTGGAATTATCGGGTACCTTTTGAATCGATTTGGTTTAATTAGTCTATTATCCAAAAATAATGTCATTAAATCAAAAATTCGAGCTTTAAAATTTATGAATTTAGACGGTGATTATGCTATTTTTTCTATGAATAGAACAATTGGATATACCTTAGACAGGTCTTTATTTGATAACACATTGGCTATGCTTGCAGTGGATAAAGGCACGACTTTAAAGACTAATGCAAGATTTATTGATATTGAAAAAAATAATAAGAATTCAATTACGATAAAAATTAAAGAGAAAAATAATATCAAATTTATTCAAACAGAAATCCTGGTGGGAGCCGATGGCATTAAAAGTTCAGTGGCATTAAAAGCCGGCTTTAAAAGAAGTTCAGATATGCTTGGATTTGGATACTGTTTTGACTTTAAAAAAGTTTCAAATATTGATCCAGAAACTATTGAGGTCATTTTTTCATATTTGACACCTGGCGGTTATACTTGGTGTTTTCCCAAGGGCCCAGATTCAGTAAATTTTGGTTGCGGCGGACTCGGAAATAATTTTTATTATAAAACTGTATTTAACTATTTTATAAAGAAAATCAATTCAATCTCTAATAAATTTAGAAATTCTGTTAAAGTAAAATTTACAGGTGGAGCAGTACCAATTTGTAGCCCATTAAAAAGATGTGTAAAAGATAGAGTCCTTTTGGTCGGTGATGCAGCAAATCAAATTAATTCTACAACAGCAGAAGGTATTCGATATGCATTAATATGCGGGAAAATGGCTGGGCTAGTTATAAATTATGCACTGAAAAACGAAAATATTGATTTTTTAATTCATTATGATAAATATTGGAGATCAATTCTGGGTAAAGAAATTAGATTAAGTAATGTATCTAGAAAATTCTTTTTTAGATTCGATGACAAGGATTATTCATCTTTAATAAAAATAATCAAGAAAATAAACTTCAATTTAATTATGCAAGGGAAATGGCTTAGATTATTGTCAGATTTGATTTCAAAAAATATATTCAGATTTAATTTGGTGAACACAATATCCAAACGAATAAAAAAACCACTTTATAAGAACGATAATTGGATATTGTAATAATAAGAATGAATAATTAATTACAAGAATAAATATTTAATCAGTAATTGTAAAAATTCGGTCTTAATGTAAATTAGATATCAATTTAAATATAAAAAGAAGCAAGATTTATATTAAATATTTGAATACAAAAAAATAAAAAGTATTATAACTAATTTTTGAATAATATTTTGATGATTTTCAGATTTTATTGTATTTAATTTATACATAACGATTATTAAATGCATCTATACATTATTCTCTTATTACTTTTTTTCTTATCAAACAGAATTTCACATTTAGTTTTTGAACCTTCTTTTATTACTTTATTTTTTACTTTATT
>CAZYEE010000203.1:0-7303 GCA_964646355.1 uncultured archaeon
AAATAGAAAATCAAAGTTTGAGACTAAAATTAGGAAATCTTATTATAGATCTTTAATAAGGAATTTGATAATCCTCATATTGACTGGTATTTTTTTTATAAGTATTAATAGTTTTGAGTTTAATTTATCTGATTTCTTCGATTTTTCTATTATTATGATTATTTTTATTTTTAATATAATAAGAGATTTATACAATCTTAGAAATCTCGATAAAATAATAGAAAGAAGAGCCATTTGTCCCCTTTGTGGAAAAGAATATTTAGCCAATAAAAAATCATATTTAAAGGTTAAAGAGCTTGCTGAATCAAGACCTGAACTTAAAATTGATATTCACGAGATTTTGTGTTGTAAATGCTATCAGAAGTTTATGAATGATAAAAAAAATAAATTAGAATTAAAATATTATAATACCTCGAGAATATTGGAATTATAAAAAGAGGGAATTTATGATAAAGGGGAAGTATTGAAAAATTATTGGGTATTTTTTCTCTATTTTTAGAGATTTATTTTATTATTATTGTTATTATTGTTATTATTATTTTTACATTATTTTTACATTATTTTTACATTATTTAAATTGTTAATTATTCTTCGGGTATTCTGCCTGTCCAACCAGGGCGTTTGTTAGGTGGTAAGTGACACCATGGGCCATTTCCGGGATAAATATTTCCAGTCCGTCTCCATCCGCCGCCACCGCCGCCTCTACCACGACCATTTCCTCTATTTCCTGGTTGTCTATTATTAATATTTCTAAAGTTATTATTTTGAATATTAGGATTTATTCTGGTATTTCTGAATCTGCCACCACGACCAAATTTTAGGTATCCGCCTGGAATACCACAACCACCTTTACCATCAGGGCCAGTACCATCTCCACCTGGCATTTGAACATCACTTCCTTTTATTTATTTCTTAAATTTACTTAAAAATTATTTATTTTATTTCATAATTATTATTAAAAGCGTAATTTATAAATTTTGTGACATTGCACATAACAAAAAAATTATAAGTATTTTTAATTTTAAAGTCATTAATACTGAATAGTGCAGTTTTCAATTTAAATTATGAATTATAACTATATAAAAAATTCAAAAAATATTTAATTTTGTATTATTATAGCAGAAAATGCTTAATTTCCAAAAATATATTAAAATTCAAAGTCCAATTCAAATAATCTTACCGTTTTTTACAAAATATGAAGAATATTCCATAATTTAATGGATAAATTAAAAGTAGTAATGATAAATCAAAAGTAGTAATGATAAATAAGAATGGTATGAAGATAAATCAAAAATAATAATATGGTGAGAACTGAGGCTATCAATAAAAATATGAAAAATATTCAAAATATGTCATTATTTTTATTTGCCCAAATTAGATATCATTTTAATAAATAAATCGGGATGGATTTTAAGTGAAGCTTTAAAAGAACACTATACTTTAATTGTATTTTTCACTTTTATGCAAATTGGGGCTTGAAATTATTGGTATTACTGGCTTAATTATAATATTAGTGGCATACTCTACTTTAAAATAAAATTTAAAATTTTAATTTTTAAAGATAAAAGAGGTAAAAATATTCAATTGATAATGGAGAAAGTCGTGAAATTAAAATGAATGATGAATTAGAGAATTTAACTAAACAAGAATTGATACAGATTATAATTGATAATGCTAAATTATGGTTAGCGCATGATGGGCTCTGGTTTCAAGCAGTTGAAAGTAATTTTGATATAGAAACAGCAATGAAATTAGATGCGGAAGCTTGGAAAAAATTTACCGTAATAGAAGCAAAAAGAATAATGAAGCGATTGAATATGGAACCAGGGGGTGGAATACCAAATTTAATAAAAGCATTGAAGTATAGACTATATGCATATATTAATAAGCAGGAAGTTATTGATATTACTGATAAAAGTTGCACTTTTCGGATGAATAATTGTCGTGTTCAAGAGGCTCGGAAAAGAAAAGGACTACAAGATTTTCCATGCAAATCAGTTGGGATTGTGGAATATACATATTTTGCGAAAACAATAGATCCGCGTATTAAAACTAAATGTATTGCGTGTCCACCTGATCCTCATCCGGAAGAGTTTTACTGTGCTTGGCATTTTTATATTGAGGAATAAAAGGTTTATTTTAAGGAATTTAAAACACAATCTCTATATCTTAATAATTTTTCTAGATCTTAATAATAGTGGAGTTATTCCATGCGTCATTTATTATTTTTGAAAAAATTTCTATTAATTTCATATCACTTGTTAGATATCCAGTTATTTCTGTATCTATTGAATTATTTGCAATTATAATAGTATCGCCGTCCTTTAAAACTCCCCATCTATCTCTATTTTCATAAAATCTAACATTAATTTTATATTTAGAATTCAGTTCCTCTATTATTTTTAAATGTTCAGGTTTAGAAGTATCAAAAAAAGTGGCTAGAAAAATATTAGAAACTACCAATGAGGAAAAATTTAGTGATTTTATATCATTAATTGAAGGGATAATTAAAATTATTCTATATTTTGCATCCCTTAATAGATTGTTAATATGTTTTAGAATTTCGTTAACGCCAGTGATGTAATCAAAAGGTAATTTTTCAGGTGGAGCCTGAGATATTTGCTTAGTATTAAGTTTATTTTTTAAATCTGCATTTTCTAATAGAACATTTTTAATTTTTTCATAAATATTCTGCTCTTCGGCATTTAACAGATCACAAATATCATCAATAAACTTTTTATAATTCTCTAATTCTTTTACAAGGTTTGAAATTTGTTCATCTTGCTTTTTAATTTTATTATTTTTGTTTTTTAAGTCCTCATGAAGAATTTTATTTTCATTTTTAATATTTTCCAATAAATTTTTCTCAGATGTAAATGATTCAAGATTTTTTTCTAATTTTTCGATGTATTTTTCATATTCTCTTAATTTTTCATCTCTATTTAATATTTCTGTTTTGTATTTAAAAAATTCGTTCTCATTTCTATCCAATAATTTCTCCAATTTATCAATTTCATCTGTCTTGCTTTTAATCTCAAGTACTAGTTGGTCTTCAAGTTCTAGTAGTTTTTCTTTCCTTTTTTCTACTAATTCCTTTAATTCCTTTATTTCTCCACCTAATTCATCCAACTTAAGCAACACTTTCTCTGATACTATGAAATAAGAAGAGAATTCCTTGACTTCAATTAAAAATATTAATTCATTGTATAATATGTTAAAACTTAGATTTAATAATTTTGGTAGAAAAAAATTAATTTTTCAAATAAATTGTTTCAAATACTTCAAATTATTAAAAAATTTTAATTAGAAGATTGATTTTATAATTCTAGATTTTAAAAACTATTGAGAATTTGTTTAATTTAGAGATTTTTTGTACCTTTATATTTTATAAATAAATAATGTTAAATTAGGGAAAGAAAATCAGAAAAATTGGTATCAATTAGTTAGATTCAAAATAATAATAATGAATTTTAATTCATCCAACAAGGAATTTTGGTAAATATGAGAAGGAGAAATATTCAAATAAAATATAATTTAATATGATTTTACTAATTCTAGTAAATTAATGATAATTGATGAGTAATTATGGATCCATATAAAAAGATAATCCAAACTCTTAATAAACTTGCGATAGCAGCCCCTAATTCAGAGGAATTTTTAGAATATCTTAAGCTATATTTTCCAGAGGAAGACGCTAAAATTATTGCATATCTCGATAATTTTACAGGTAAGACGTTATCTGCTCGTAATATAGCAAAGAAAATTAATAAAGATTTAGATGAGACAAAAGCGATTCTCGAGCGAATGGTAAATGAGGGTAAAATCTTAAAGATAAATAATAGATATGCATTACATACCATAATCGATATTTTTGACATTCCCATTATGGTACCTAAAGAGATGAAAACTGATGAAAAAGTTAAAAAAATGGCAGAACTTTCAAAGGAATTTTTTGACAAAGAATGGAATAAAGAAATTTTCGGTTCTAATAGACCTTTTCTTAGAGTTATTCCAATAAATCAGACAATAGATTTACCTGAACAAAAAGTGACAAATGCTGATGAAATTTCCAAGCGCCTCAAGCAAGCAAAAACAATTGTCAAGGCTATCTGTCCTTGTCGTGCAAGAATGGAGATTCTTAACATAAGAAAATGCGATTATCCCTTAGAATCGTGTTTAATGCTTGATTTTCATGGAGATCTTATTGCTAAGATCGGAAAAGGGAAAGTTATATCCTACGAAGAGGCTATGGAATGGGTAAACGAAGCAACCAGATTAGGGTTAGTTCATTTGGTAGAAAATTGTGATGAGGGCCCTTACTTTTTTGTGTGTTCATGTTGTCCTTGTTGTTGTATAGGACTTAGAGGCATGCTAGAACTGGGGAATCCTCGTGCGGTAGCTCCATCAAATTTCATTGCCGTAATTGATACTGATTCTTGTACAGGTTGTGGTTATTGTATTGACCGTTGTCATTTTGGAGCCCTAGAACTTAAAAATGATAAAGCAATTGTTGATAAAAATAAATGCATGGGCTGTAGCAATTGTGCCGCTATTTGTCCGTTTATAAAAATGGAAAAAGTAGAACGGGAGCCATTACCAAAAAATTTGCTATCACTTTATGACGAAATTTCAAAGGAAAAAGGAAGAGCATTCTTCTAAATGAAAAAATTTTATATTTTTATTAAACGAAAGTTTTTCATTATCAAATTAAATCAATTTAATAAATTTTATTTTTCAGTTATTTATTTTATTTTTCAGTTATTTATTTTATTTTTCAGTTATATCCTCTTAAAATTTATTAAGAAAATACTTAAAATATTAATATTAAACTATTTTCAGTTTGTTTTTTTTCGTTTTTTTAGTTCAATAGATTTTTTTATGCATTTAATTCCCTCATTTTTTTTACCAATGTTTCCTAGAGCAATTCCTTTTAAATACCATGCCTCTGCAAACTCTGGATTAATTTCTATAATTTTTTCAAAGCATTTGATTGCATTATCATTCTTTTCCAATTTTAATAAAATTTTTCCTTTTAAGATATATGCAGGGATATATTTTGGATGGTAATTTATGCTTTTATTAAGTTCTACAAGTGCTTTATCGTATCGATCCAGTTCGTATAGTGCATGAGCTTTATTTGTTAATATAATTGCGCTTTTTGGGTTGTATTTTAGTGCATTATTATAGCATAGAATAGCAGCATCATAATCGTTCAAGGTCATGTATGCATTTCCTTTGGTTAGCCAAATTAATAAACCATGTTGGGGCAAGCATACCAATGCATCATCAAAACACTTGAATCCCTCTTCAACATCTCCTTTCTCAATAAGTGTAAAGGCTTTTTGTATCCAAATATCAATGTCATCAGGTTTTAAAGATAATGCTTCATTAAAGTAAATTAGAGATTCATCATAACTTTTAGTCTTTTTCAGTTGTTTAGCTATATTAAATAAACTAATTGCTTTTATTTCATCACTTAAAAAGAAATCATTATATTCATTTTTGTTATTATTTCTTGTATTTTCATTATCAAAATTCGACAATTTCTGGGCCCTATTTTATTTTTAAAAAGGTTCAAACTGTAAATTATATCCAATATAACCTAATGAATATCGAATATTTTAAATTATTTATTTTGAAAAAATTCTAAATTAGATTATCAAATAAAAATTAATAATTATCCTATTAATTGTTATTCTTCTTCAAATTTATACCCTTTTTCTTCCCAGGCTTTTCTAATGGTTAAATTACGGTGGATAAATTTATCTCTAATTGATTTTGGGACTCTATTAAGTGGGCATGAAAAATTAATACAATGGGGGCAGATTATGAATTGTATAACTATAATCCAGTAAATTGTTCCTATACTTGCAAATATTAACATAATATAGGCCTGACTAATTATTAAAAGGATAATAGGTATTACAATAAATAAGGAAAGTGCAATTATAAATTGAACTTTTTCGCTGGTGCTTAAGGGATATGGATTATAAGGTACAGGTTTGTAAAATCCATAATTTGCATAGCAGTGTAGTATTTTTCCACCCTCTCCATAATATGGACAGTGAGAACATAAAATTCTTGGCTCCCATACAGTAAAAAAGATTACCATATAAGTTATCCAAATACCTAAATATATAATAAATGTTATAAAATCAAGTGCGATAAAAAGACCGATAATTGCGGGGATAACGCACGCTAACCATCCAGTTACGAACCAATAGGTATATTTTTTATCAAGATGACATTGTAATTTTTCATTAATTTCACATTCATTACAAATTGAAGGATCCTTCCAAATACACAAATTATGGGGATTTTTTTCGTTATTATTAGTTTTTTTCTGGCTTTTATTTATGTCATCTGACAGTTTAATTCACTCATTTTTAATTAATTAAGATTAAATTAATCATTTTATTATTATATCTCTTTTAGTTCATGTTTTATCAAATTAGATTTGAATATGAAACCCAGAATATGTATTTTTTAATTATAATATTAATATTTTATTGATATTTTTTTAATTTAATTCGGAAAAAAAATCATAATTGTCTATAATCCCTTTTTTGAACTCGCTTTTTTTAATTAAAGGTATAATCTTTTCTGGATCATAAAATGGTACAGTAAACGTATGTAAATAGAAAAAGATTACTAAAATTGCTCTGTATTGATAATATAATTTTAAAAATTATTCTTCTGGTAAGGATTAATTACATCAAAGATCCAAGCTGTACAATTTGGTTTTAATACTCTATATATTTCATTAAATACTTTAATAGGATTTTTCCAATGATGAAAAGAACCAGTACTAATGACAAAATTAAAAAAGTTATCAGGAAATGGAATATTCTCCGCATTTGCAATTTTTAAAGAAATTCTATCCATTAAATTAAATTTTTCCACATTCGAATAAGCAATTTTAGTCATATCCGGCGAAATATCTAACCCAGCGATATTACAATTTGCATTATTTCTTGCGATATAAATTGTAAGATATTCAGGTCCCGTACCAATATCCAAAATTGGGCCTTTAATATTTTTAATTAATTCGCTAGAAGCAATTTTCTGTAAAATTGAATTATATAAACTAAAATTCTTCATTATTTTATTATATATAACAGACCCTAGAAATGGAATACCTTCAAGCTCTATATAATGTAATATTTTTTTAATAAAATTCCTTAATCCTTTTTTCATATAGGAAATCATCTTCTATTATCATAATTTAAAAATTAATAAAATAGAAATAACATCTTTCTTTCAATTCTCAGGATATTAGGAATATAACGCTAATGAGTTGTAT
>CAZYEE010000204.1:0-7284 GCA_964646355.1 uncultured archaeon
TTAATCTGTGCATTTGGTGGGATTATTTTATGTGTACTATTTAATTTTTTAATATATGGTGATTTTCCGTCTCTTCCACCATTTCTCCAATTTATCGAAGAATGGATACGAGAAATAATTGGACTATAAAAAATAAAGCTGAAAATGAAATATGCAATGAAAAAAAATATATTTAGATCATGTTTTTATTAAACATTACCTTGATTTGAATGGAAATAGCCATTATATAGTCCACCATAAACTAGAAAACAAAAAATCGAGTGAACATAATTTATTATTGGTGTTAATTTTTTCTATTGATTTAATAACACTTAATGTTTCATCATAAAATTTCTTAGAAGCTTCAAAAGTTTGAAAGTGTTTTTTAAAAAGTATTGTATTATTCTCACATTGAAACATTATGAAATCAAAATTGAACCTTCTTTGAATCAGGGTCAGGATATTAAGATAAAATTTAAAGTCTTCAATATTAAACATCATAAATTTAATACCAAGTGCTTCTTGAATTTTGGAACAGAACTCCAAGATTATTGAATAGGTATCATTTTCTTCATGGTTCATAATCAAACAGCCTAGTCCTGTATCTGCACAAAATAATTCCATGAATTGCACCAATCGAGTTATTTTAAATATAATTTAATATTTTCGAAGATAATTAAAATCAAATGAAGTATTTTAAGAAGAAGATCACGGTTATTTTTTGTCAATTCAAGTGTTTTACTACAAAATGTCCACTCAGATTGCTCTACGATTATTGATTTCAGCTCAAAATTTTGTAAAGAGCTTACGAAGATTTGAGACAAATCTACAAAATTTAGTAATTCAACACCGCTTAATTTTTTATTTTTTAAAGATATGGTTATATAATAATGCATGTTTTTCTTGTCTTTTGATATAAATAATTCATATTTTAGGAGATCAGACTGATAAAATAAATATGAAGGTTTTTCTGATAAAAAATTTTTCCAATTTTCATGACATAAGTTATTTATATTATCAATAGCAATTTTTGGACTCAATTCATATGACATACTCAAAAACCTCCTTCAATTCCATCCAATAAGATTAAAGAATTCAAGAGAATTTCAGGATTTCCGTCTTTTGTTTTTATTACAGAGTTGATAAATTTAGTAATTTGACGGGATTCATTGGTATTTTTGCGGTCTTCTTCTATTAAAACAACGTTCATTAAACTACCACATTGAGGACAATAAAAACCTAAGTAGTCAATACAGGAAAGGTAATCTTCCTGTCTAAAACAGACAGGACATTCTACATATGTTAAATTATTATCGAATTTATTCTCTTTACTTGATGTATTTAATGATTTTTTGGTTAATTCGACTACTTTATCAGAAAGAGCAATGAATTCTTTTTTCCCTCTTGCGAAGTATTTAATGAACCCCAATTCGTCCAGTTTATATAAAGAGCTTCTGATGATCTGACTTCCCACTTTAAATGCGGTCTCAAGATAGGTATATGGAACACGTTGGACATCATTTCCATAAAGTTTTGAGATTAGATAACCCCAGATTACTAGATCAATTTCTGTCAACGGATAGAGATTAATGATAGTCGTGTAATAAGGTTTGATGGTCCTTAATTCGAGGATTGCAGCCATAGCTACAGATTTTACTTTATTGGGAGGAAAATATTTGAATAATAAAGTTAAATTACTTTTTCCAGAAATTTGAATACCCTTATTTGTGATCGATGATTTTATTCCAAGCTGATATAATATATCCTTTATTTGATGCGAAAATTCAGTTAAATATCTTTTTTTAACAGGAGTTAGTTTTTTTGAATCCAAAAGTCGTAGGATTACATATTCATGAATGCCAAATTGTCTGTTGTTAAAGACATAATGCGCCTTCTTGGAATCGAATAATCCATGGATAATACCGAGCTTTAATTCGTCATTAAATTCATTTAGTATTTTTGGGTATTCGACGTTAAGGCCATATGCTTTTAAATACGATTTTAATGAGTTATGAAATTGAATAGTGATTTTTTGATAATAATAAAATGATTGTTTTCTGTAGGCTTTTCTTTTTCTTCCTTGAATAGAAAGATTAAACTCAATGCCCAGTCTCTCTGCAAATTTTTCGATAAAAGGGAGTTGTTGGTTTTCAATCACCATTTTAAAAGTATTTTTAATATTGTACGATGTTCCAATTGCAAGTCCAAAGAAATACCCAAGATCATAATCATATTTTAACTGATTATATTCAATACCTGATATTCTTATGGGTGATTTATTAGGTATCTTATCTAAGAATGAGGTTATTTTTTTCCACTGACCTTTTGTATCATCATAATAATATGCATTAAGTTTATTTAGTCTGTTGATTATTTTTCTCATTTTTGAATAGCCTTACGTATGTTGTGTTTTTGAAATATTAGATTTTTAAATTATAGTTACGTCACAAAATTTATATTTGTAAAAAAAGTGGGCTCTAACTCATCTATTTGCCGTTATTTTTAAGTTACAGCGAAATAATTTTTCGCGATTTTTGCGCTTTTTGGGTCAAAATTAATATTTTATCTCAAATGAAAAATAGAAGTATTCATGAATATCTCAGCAAAAAATTGAAATGAATAAATATAACTTTTTGAAAAATCATTGAGTTGGTATAATAATTGTATAAATTAGAAATTTATACCATTATGTAATATATTAAATGAAATTATTATAAATTTGGATTTATTTTTAGCTGATTTTTTATGAAAAATTAAATAAATTCTAATCTTAAGAATTATTTTTGTCTGATAAACAAGTCGAGACTAATCTGATGTATTTTTAATGTTTTAAATGCATTTCTTAATCTCGCAATGCCATTATTGACTCTATTAATTGATATCCTTCTTTCCAATAAATATTCTTTTAACACAGGTAAATTCGGATATTGAAATTGGATAGAAAAATTGGAAGTAATGGGATTTTTGAATAGATTTCGTAGGGTATTCAATTCAAGCCCGTTGAAATCGAAATCATAATCATTCATCATTTTTTCAATACATTTATATTTTTTAACCATTTCAAGCGATTTTTTAGGCCCAAAACCCCTGAATCCTGGGTGATAATCATTACCAACAAGTATCACAAGATCAACTAATTGATCATATGAAATCCCCAAGTTATTGAGGACCTTTTTCAATGATATATATTGAATTGTGTTATTTTTGAAATTTATTTTCCGAAATATATTTGGACATCCAAAAGCTAATAAATCATAATCTTCTGATAGCACGCCATACGCTTTTTTTTCTTTAACCAATCTAATTGCTTGAGCTTCTCCTTCACATGGTGCCCTTATTACTGGAAGTCCAAATATCTTAATAAATTTGATTAAATCTTCGATAATATATTTGTAAAGAAAATATGGATCTTTAAAATAGATTGATTTGGTCATATTATGACTATGATTATATCTATTCCATGCTCTTATTAATCTCTTGATTTTTAGTTCGTTATAGGGCCTTTTTTCAGCAGGAGGTATTCCATCAAACACGAATACAGGACGTACCTTTCTTTCAATCAAGTTGATTATAAAATAAAAGAATCCTAATAAATGGGAAATAGGATTACCTTGATAATCATATAAAATATTTTGTCCTTTCTTTATTTTTGTTATATATTTAAATAGTAGGTTTGTACCATCTATCACCAATATTTTTCCATGAATTTTATCCAGATTTATTGTTTCAAAATCGATTAAGTCTCTTAATTTAATTCCCATTACATCACCATATCATTTTAACACAATTGTAAATAGATTTTTTATGATAGATTATGGAATTTAGATTAAATATACAAATTTTGTAATGATTTACAATGAATTCTTGAGGTTTATTATAGACTATCCTAATTAAATTGAAATATGAATTAAATCCATTATTTAAAACGTAATTCCACCCATAGGAATAGATTTTACAAAATTAATTAAATTGGAGCCCTTTAATATAGAAATTTGTGCATGAGGAAATGTATTTTTAAGGATTGTGTTCATTAATGAAATAGTTATATCCAATTGATTATATGTTTCAATTAATGAATTAGAATTTAATGGTTTTTCAATCTTTAAATAGCAGCCATACATAATTTCCGCTTTCCATTTTGCTTTATCTAAGTTAGTATGTTCAAATTGAAAGTCAACATGAAATATCTGGGAATTATTTAATACGGGATTTTGATGTAAATTTTCAGACAAAATTTCAGGATTTCTGACTTTACTATCGCCTCCATAAATAAATACGACAAAAAATTTGACAAAATTAGCAGCCATTGACCTGATAAATTTAATAAAATTAATTTGAATACTTCTTGGAATCGCGTTAATTCGGAATATACTAAGAACATAGATCTGCTTGCCGTTATCAATAAAAATTATATGGTTATTATTATCGCCTCTGATTTGAAAAATTTTAGGTACCAATTTAGGGATTAATATAACATGTGATTTATGAAATTTGATAATTCTTGCTTGTTTTCTATGAATAAGATATATCGTAAGAAATATCATAAAAAGTGAAATAGTCGATAGTAGGAAGGAAACAAAATAATTGAAAATATTAGATAATAAAATAACAAATAATATTATATAACAAATTGAACCTGTAATAAATAATAAATTCTTGAATATAAAATTGAATAGTTTTACTTGAATCATTTTAACCACCTAATTTTTTTTAAAAAACATAATTAATCCCAGAATAATATAATAAATAAACCAAGCAATCATAATACCATCGGATAAATAATAAATTGGAATAAAAACTAATCTCACTATAATAACCGTTAATAAACCTATCCAGAATGATGTCCAAATAAGTGAAAGCCAATGTTTAATGGAAAGTTTAGGTCTATCGTAATCTGATAGAAAATCGGCTAAATAATTAATGTTATTCGTATCATCATAAGAAAAATCTATGATATCTTGAAGACTTTTTGATAAATTCTTGACCATATTAATGTCATTTTGAAGAGATTTTGAAAATGTATCATTATAATTTGATTGTAAAATGTCATTAAACTTAATTTTTGAATCTTCAATAGCTTTATTTAGGACTATTAA
This sequence comes from uncultured archaeon, assembly GCA_964646355.1. Lineage (GTDB taxonomy): Archaea > Asgardarchaeota > Lokiarchaeia > Helarchaeales > HEL-GB-B > HEL-GB-B. The sequence goes on from CAZYEE010000204.1 coordinate 5,076, forward strand.
ATTGATAGCCGAGTTTGATTCATTATCTGAACTTCTAAAAAAATCCCAGATAACAATTAGCGTGGCAATTATGGCAACTAAAATATGCCAATAAGATACTAGGAACCCTGTAATTAAATCCATAATTCAATACACCATCCAAAATAGATATTTGATTAAAAAATATCTAAATTTTCAATTTCCCAATCATTTAGATCGTCCATAAGTTTTCTTTTTATTGATTGAATTAATCTTTGATTGGAGGAAATTATAATAACTGATGATATAAATTCATTTAATTGTGAATCAAAATTGATTGGGGTATTAAGGACAATAATAGCATTTTTAAAGTAATATATACCATTTTTTTCGATAGATACATTAAAATTTTTGGGTAAAATATAATCAATCAGAAAATTTTTCTGATCTTTAGTGACATAAATAGTAGTGCTCTCTTTACGTCTTTCAATATAATTTTTTCTTAAGTTTAGTACACTTTTTGGAATATTTATTCTAATTTTATTGTATATGAACATTATAATGATTCCAATGACACCTAAAATGATGAAAAATTCGATCATTAATGACCACCAATATGTTTTTAAGGCATTGATTTTACTTGATGAGATTATAATTCCAATATCGAGAAATGCCAGGTAAAAAGAATATTTTAAAAAGCTTTTGATCCGTGAACGGAAAATTGTTAAAAAATGAAGATATTATTGAATTGATATTAAGTGCAAATAGAATTAAGGAATTAAGGCAAATACAAAAGAGGGCATTAGAGCATATTTTAAAAGATGATAGAAGGAATCTTTTAGTTGTAGCCCCAAGTGCAAGTGGTAAAACATTAATTGGTGAAATTGCTTGTATAGTTAAAGCATATGGAAATAAGAAGAGTTTTTATCTGGTACCGTTAAAAGCTCTGGCGAATGAGAAATTTGAAGACTTTTTTAAGAAGTATAACGATTTTGATTTAAAAATTACAGTTAGCACTGGTGATTTCGATATCTCTTTGGATATAATTGAAAAATCTGATATAATAATAACAACTTACGAAAGGTTTGATTCAATCTTAAGAAAAAAGCCAGATTGGACAAGAAAAATTGGCGTTGTTGTAATAGATGAAATACATAATCTAGGAGATAAAAATAGAGGCCTACTTTTAGAATCATTAATAACAAGGTTATTATCATATTCATATATCCAATTAATTGGTTTATCTGCTACAATCAAAAATCCAGAGAATTTGGCTGGTTGGTTAAATGCACAGCTTATAAAAAGTGAGGAGAGACCATGTGAATTAAGATACAAAATCATTAAAACTAGCAATAAATTAAAGACAATAAAAGAGTTAATCCCAGATTTGATTGAAAATAATATACAGACCTTGATCTTTACACGAACTCGAAAAGAGGCGGAAAATCTAGCAAATAGATTAAAAGATATTATTAAGTCTAAATTATCTATTGAAGAAATTTTGGAAATTGAAACTTATTCAGAAAGTATTATAGATTCTATGCTCGATTTTGATATTATATCAAGTGGAGTAGGATATCATCACGCTGGACTCGATCACGGATCAAGGATACTGGTTGAAAAAATGTTTAATAACTATCTGCTTAAAGTTATCTGTTGTACAACCACTCTTGCATCAGGACTTAATACTCCAGCAAAAGTGGTTATTATAAAAGATGTGAAAATGTTTAATGAAAATACTAATAAAGTCGAATTTATACCCAGAAATAAACTCCATCAAATCGCAGGACGTGCAGGAAGACATTCACACGACATCGGATTCGCTATAATTCTTGTATCAAATGAGGAAGAGGCATATAAAACAGCTGAGTATTACTTTAAACAGAAAAAATTGGAATTTGAGAGTAATAATTCAATTATATACGAACCGATATATGATGAAATAAAGAGTTTTTTTGCTATAAATAAATATTCATTACTTAATCAAGTTCTTGTTTTCATCCATCATCAAAAAGATGGTATGGATAAAAAAGATTTAATTAAATTTCTTAAAAAGACATATTACTATTATTCAATGTCGAAGGAGCCTAATTCGGCTAAGTTAGTAGGAAGATTTGCCAGTATCTCAAAAAAAGTAGAGGATTTACTCAGTTTTTATGTCCCTACTGATATTCCGGATAATTCAGAGGTAGAAGTAATTCTCACGAAATTTGTTGAAAATAGTATAGAGGGAATTGTCAAAATTAAAAAA
>CAZYEE010000205.1:0-7243 GCA_964646355.1 uncultured archaeon
AAAACTGCTCAAAAAATTTCTTACATTGCTCAAAACGCTTTAATACCTTTGGATCGTCCGATTTTGGAATTATTTTAACATTAATCCCCGCAACTCTTAATCGCCCCTCTTCATTTCTTCTTATAACAGCTTCCGCTTCGCTCCTAAACTCATCAAATTTAAGTGATTTCTTTTGTAGACAGAAAATTAGACTTGCACTCATACAACCTAATACCGCCGCTGCCAATAATCTAACAGGATTGGGCCCCCACATATCCACTTCTTCTTGATTTGTCTCATCTATATAACATTCCTTGACCTTCATATTTCCCATATCACATTTAAAGATCATATCATCCACAAGTTCTAACTTAACCTTCGTTCTAACCTCTTCCGACATATATAACGCCTCTATTTTTTATATTTTTAATTGTATTTTTTCTAATCTCAATTCTTATTTCTATTAATTATTTCAATTCCTATCTAATATCTCCATTTATTTAGATAATTTTTCCATCAATTGAAATAGTATAATCTTTTATTGTGATGTATTTCTTGGTTTTCTTAAGTGCATCCATTACAATACGCTCAATTCCAGAACAACATGGGACTTCCATGTGAATTAGTGTTATAGATCGAATATTATTCCCGAAAATACTTTCCAATTTTTCGAGATATTCATCAATATACGGGTCTAATTTTGGACAAAACATTATTAATATTTTATTTTTTAAAAATCGTTGATGAAAATCTGCAAAACTAAAGGGAACACAATCCGCCGCTATTAATAAATCTGCATCCTTAAAATATGGTGCAAGTGGCGAAATTAATTTTAATTGAATTGGCCAGTTTTGAAGCTGCGAATTCATTGTTCTTGAGTCCATATTTGAATCATTTTGAGTAGTATTAATTGAAATTGTTAATGAACTTGGACATCCACACGGTAATGTTTCAGTTTTATTAACTTGCTTAGTTTGAATATCGGAAATATCCGTTTTTGATTTTAAATGCTGCTTCACTGCTTCCTCGTCAAATTCTTCGGCTTCTCTCTGCTCAATTGACAAAGCACCTTCTGGACATACTCCAATACATGCACCTAAACCATCACAATAACTCTCCTTGACTACTTTTGCTTTTCCGTCAATAATCTCAATTGCGCCCTCCTCACAGGTTATCACACATTTACCACAACCTGTACATTTCTCTTCATCAATTTTAATAATATTTCTTACTTTCCTAACCATTTTTGATTCACAAACCTATTATTATAAATTATATTAGTAAAAATATTTTCTATTCTTATTCTATTCCAAGAACTTGTTCCTGAGTTATTACTTTTGGATTGAAATCAGGGACATGTCTTTTTATTTCTTCAAATATTACATCTCTTACTAAATATCCTGCAACATGTAAGTTTGTATCACCAAGTGCTGGGTCGACATTCATTGACGCAGAACAAGGAAAACTATGATGAGCTTTACTAATAATTTCTGCCCCATGCTCACTGATTTCATCGATACTTCTACCTAATAGCTGCCTACATATATACCATGTACTTCCACAAGGTGCAGATCGCAAAACTTTATATGCCATAATTCTGTTATTAATTATATTTAGTTTCACGACTGGTTTTCCTATCATAAAATAATCGATGAATTTGTCAATAGTCGGTTGACCCGTATAATCTAAAGTACAAGCTGGTCTCGGAAATGCTACCTCTATTTTGCGGTCCAAACATTCTTCTTTTATAGAATTTTCAAGTCCTAATCTAACCCAATTCCCATCTTCTACTGGAATTACCAATCCTTTTACTAAATACCTTTCTGCAAATTCTGGAATCGCTGATAATAAATCGGGATGAATACCATTTACAATCAAAATATCCATATTTTTAGGAATTTCTGGTAGATACTGTTCTGGTTCCTCTATAAAATCTGGTAAATCTTCTCTTATCTTTGTCATTCCATATATATTAGACCCAAATGAAGGATAATTTCCTCTACATTTCTCTCGCTCACAGTCCAACTCACAAACTTCACAAAATTCCTTCATATTCAGCAAATTTCCGACTATACGCTCTCCAAACTCATCCGAATAAAGAACATATATTTTCATTGTATTATCACAATGGCAAGTTCTTTTAAAAATATAAAGGAAATCTTTTTCCACATTTTTATGCCTACATTTTTATTTATAGATGAATACCTTCTAATTCTCTTCACATTACTAAAATTATAATAATATTTTTGCAATTATATTTACTAGATAAATCAATTTTCCATTTGAGTATTTAAACCATTAAAAATCCAATTAACAATAATTAATTACCGGTAAACTACCATTTACATTATTCAAATATTTGATATCATCCTAATAATACAACCAAAATGATATAAGGCTGATTAGATTTCATTGAAATATATATTTTTTTTAATCTGTTTATTAAAAAATAAATTTAATGAATAAAATTTATTCAAAAAGTGGTTCTGGAATAAAATAAATAATTTAAAAAATAATTAGAAATAACCTTCTTTATACAAATATTCAGCGACTAGAATCTCACCTTTAGCTGCTCCACGTTTTGTATTATGAGACAAGACTGTATATTTAAATCCACCAAAAACAGTTTCATCTATTCCACCAACAATAGCGGCCATTCCACCATATTTTTCGACATCTAGGCGAGGTTGTGGTCTAAATTTATCATCGGTCACGATGATTGGATTAGAAATAGCTGTTGGATATTTATCGGGTTCAAGTCCAGGCCATTCTCTCAATACCTGTTTAATATCATCAACTGTGCAGTCCTTCTTAGTTTTTATAAATACGCTTTCCATATGCCCATCTACTGAGGAAACACGATTACACTTACAATCTACCTTAAAATCAGCATTAATGATCTTACCATTTTCGTATTTACCAAGGATTTTTAGAGTTTCAATTTTTACTTTTTTCTCTTCTTTTTCGATATATGGAATGACATTTGCAGTTATATCATAGGCAGGGACACCAGGGTAGCCAGCACCTGAAATTGCTTGCATTGAAACCATGACAACCCATTCCAATCCAAACGCCTCATAAATAGGCTTCAAAGACATAACAAGCCCTACTGTAGTGCAATTTGGTCCAGGCACGACAAAACCCTTCCAACCATGGTTTTTACGTTGTATATCAATTAATTTAACATGCTCAAGATTGATTTCTGGAATTAGAATAGGCACATCATCATCATATCTAAAGGCTGAAGTAGTAGAAATAATAGGTTTATATTTCGCGTATTTTTCTTCATATTCTCGGGCAATAGATCCAGGTAATGCAGAAAATATTACATCTACATTGTCCAAGTTTACATTATCTACAAGTTCAATTGTTTTATTCAAAATTTCATCAGAAGGTGGCTTACTACCGTGCCATATCTTTACTCTTTCTCCATATTTTAAACCAGCAGAACGCTCGGATGCATATAGATCGGTAATCTCAAACCATGGATGGTCTTCTAATGCTTCGATAAATTGCTGTCCAGCCATTCCAGTTGCTCCAAGTATTGCAGTTTTTAATTTTTTCAATTTAATTCTACTCCTTGAGTTTTTATTTTCTAAATTTTGGTTTTTAATTCTATATAAAATTTTTAATAACTTGAATGATTGACCATATTCAGTAAGTTTAACTAATCTTAAATTTAGATGATATTATTAAATAAAAAATTTACTAAATAATTGGTAATCCGTCTAATATTTTTAAAAATTTTAGGACATCTTTAAGGTTATTTAGATCAATTTAATTGTAAATAGAATCTTTTAAATTATAATTTATTAAATATGGTTCAATTCTTCTTTTATTTTGCTATTTTTTTCTAAAATAATAATTGTTGTTTTTATAAATAATAATTTAATCATTCTTCTTTAATATTTAATCATTCTTCTTTAATATTTATTTATTAATACATCAAAAATTGTTTATACTTGACTCAATAAACCAATAAATTCTCCACTGTTCTTTTAAAGTATAAATTCTTGATGTATAGAAATTATGGAATTTGAAATTGATTAATATTTTTTCATTTATATTGATCGTTTTGTGAGGAAAATTGATAGAAAATTAAGGAAAAAATTTAGATTTTTTCAACTATTATTTCGTCTCCATCATTCACTGCGTTTAATACTGTTGGATCCCCTATTACCTTACCAAACACATTAACAGGACTGGCAGCAACAGGTTTATCATCCTTACTTGCTGGAGTTCTACCCCAGAATATGCACATACTTTTACCAACGTCCCAATAACCAATTTCTCCAATATCAACATTCGCACGTGCATCTTTTTCCAGATCCAACGTCACTGGAATATCAAAATATATTTCATTGCCCCAAGTATTAATATTGCTTTTAAATGGTAGTGCATTCCAGATTGCTTGTGCAGTAGGAGTATCGAATAACTCTGCTTCAAGTTCAATATTTACAGATTTTATAATTATTTTAATTTTCTTGACCAATTTCACGACCTCACTAGGTTGAAATCAAAATTATTTTTATAGATAAAAATTTTTTGCTGAAATTATTGATAAAAGCAGAGCTTTAAATAAATTGTAATAATTATTTATGTATTTTAAAATTTTGAAAATTATAATTAAAAAATCCTTAACTGCTCTGTTTTTATATTTAGTTTATAATTTATCTCAGTTTTTTCAATATAATAATGAGATTGTTATACATTATTAAGCCTCATTATTTTATTTGAAATTTTAATTATAGGAATTTTGTATTATGAGGATATTACTTGGATTAATATTACTGTGGATTAAATGATTTAACCAAATGAAAATGGTGAAGCTAATGACTCCTGAAAAATGTCTAATTTGTGAAAAATTCGTTAAACTCAAAAAATTCGAAGAGCTGAGAACTCAATTCCATAATTGGTGTGAAAAGTACGAAAGACCAGTAGCTTTATGTAAATGTAAAGGTTCTAAACTTGCACTAAAATATTTGAATGGAAATGTAAACGAAAATGGAAATGAAAAAGAATTCAGCAGTATAAATAGCGATATTGCATATAATGTACTAAAAATAAATTTCTAATATGAAATTCCGAATACATTTTCTTTATTTTTAAAAATTATTAAGCATTTTATCTAATATTTCTTATTTTGGAAAAATTTGATCTATCCTAAGGATCCTAGAATTCTTAAATTGATAGGCTCTGAAATTTTGATATTATCTCATATTTTAAGCTAAAAATACCTACTTTAACTTAATTATAAACAATAATAAAAGCTAATATTATCTCAAAATTGATGATTATAACGAGAAAAATCTCATCCCTCTTATTTTCCCACCTTCTCTTTATTCAGAAGCTACTTTTTTACAAACTTCTTCAAAAATTTTAAAATCAAAATAAGGACTTAAGAGATACATTTTACCATATTTCTGATCATTTTTTATTACCAAGGTTGCATTTTGAAGTACTTTCAAGTGATGTTTTATATTTCTATATGACATTTCAAGTATTTCTGAGATTTGATGTGCATTATATGGGCGATCCTTTAAAAGGTAAATAATTTTTTCTCTTGTATTTCCACCTTTTCTTCCAAAAACCCACCAATAGACCGATTCTGGCGGACTCTTATCGTCACTCTTTTTATCATGTTTAAATTTATCATATTCATTCATTGTCAAAATTATTTCATCTCCGATACTAATTTAAAAACAATTATCATTTTTCAAAATTACAATTTAATCAAATCAGAATTAGTGATTATTTTTTAAATATAATATGGTAAATTAATTATCAATTTCTTAAGAATTTCCTCGTTGAAATAATTATATATAAATATTACTATCAAGCATCTCAATGAGAAATAAATTTTAAGTATAAATCTAAATTTAAAAAAAATAACTGAATAATCATAATAATCGAAAGCTAAAATTTAATTATAGATGATTAAACTTTACAAAAACTTAGATTGGATGAAAAAAGAAAAGACCATAACTAATAAACTAACAAATAAATTCAATTCATCTTCTTTTTTTAGAAAAAAATATAATATTCAAAATTCAACTTTTTAATTATGAAGATTGTTGATATTAAACCAGAATGGTTTGAATGGCCATTAACAATAAAAATAGGTGCAATGCCCAAATTTAAAATAACTGGCTCAATATTGAAAATAATCACAGATACGGGAGCAGAAGGCATTGCTGGAACACATTTTGTTAATTCAGATAATGCATTGGTAGAGCATATTAATAGATGGAAAAAATTTGTTATAAAACAGGATCCCTTTAACATTCAAAAAATCTGGAGAGATCTATATAATAATATTAATAGAATTTTACTTGGTATTTCTCATGCTATTTCCTTAATAGATTGTGCATTATGGGATTTAATCGGTAAAATATTAGATAAACCTGTATATAAATTACTGGGTGGATATAGGTCGAAAGTACCTGCGTACGCTTCGCTTCCTTGGTGGATAAATCCAAGGCAGTTGGAATCATATTTTAAGGGTATATTGGATAGGGGTTTTAAAGGAGTAAAAGTCAGAATTGGAAAAAATCTAGAATGGGATACAAAAGTGCTAGAAAAAACAAGAGATATTGTAGGAAATGATTTCCACATTATGGCTGATGTCAATTCAGGTTATAATTTTAGACAAGCTTTGAAAATAGCAAGAGTCTGTGAAAGATTAGATCTAGATTGGTTAGAAGAACCAATGCCTAGTGATGACTTAGTAAGTCTAGCGGAATTACGAAAAAAAGTAGATATTATGATTGCAGGCGGAGAAAATGATGCTTTTATTTATAGGTTCAGGGAAATTTTAGAGAGAAGAGCATATGATATAATACAACCGGATGTAACAAGATCCGGTGGTATAACTGAGGTGAAAAAGATTGCCGCAATGGCAGAATCCTATGGAATAGAATGTGTTCCACATATATTTGGATTCGGGCCCATCCAATACGCCAATTTACAAATAATAGGCGCTATACCAAACTGTAGTTGGATGGAATACAGCTATATTCCAGAGGAATTTTTAATGACAAAAGCAATCGAATTAGATCAGAATGGAAATGCAGTTATACCAGAATCACCAGGATTAGGATTCGATTTTATAGAGGAAGATTTTAATAAATATAAAAAAGAATAGAATTTATTTTTTTAATATATTTTATATTTAACAATTTAATTATCTGTTTTTTATAATCAATTGTTTATTTTATAAAAATAATTAGAATATTATTTTATTTTAATAATTATTTTATAAAAA
>CAZYEE010000206.1:0-7188 GCA_964646355.1 uncultured archaeon
CCAATATTTAGATTTATTCATTAAACAAAGAAAACTTAATTTAATTGTCAATAATAATGCAATTCATATCTCATTTTAATTAATTAACTTTCATAAAAGTTTGAATTTTATTCCCTATTCTTATTCAAAGCCTTTACACATCTCATATTTTATCGATTATTATTTAGATTTTAATCTAAATCAATAAAATATTTAATATTTAACTCGATTTATTCAATATCTAACTTGCTTCGGATTTAAATTTTAATAATTCATATCCATTAATCAATATAATTCAAATTTTTAACGAGAAATAATACGATATTTTAATGAATTTTTTAATGTTCTAATAATATTAAAGTAATATTCGATGTTTTTAAAATTCCAGAAAAAAAATATGTTTTTACGGCGGTTTAAGTACAATGACAAGACCGAATCAATCTACATATCTTGATTATGTCGAAGATTATGATATTGAGGACTTAATTGAAATCGACGTTCAATCTAAGGTAGTTGTAAACAGTAAAGCTAAAATACGAATGAAATTCATAGCAAAAAAGGAGTATCCCGCAAAGACACAATTTAGATTTGTAATTCCATATGGTTGGACACCTATCAATATAAGACCGGGTTTTTGTAAAATTAATTCTGAAGTTGTGGGTAAAATAAAGAAGACAGATTTTCAAATTACTATAACCTTTGTTATAAAAGAGCCTCTTCAACCAGGAAAATCGGTTGAATTTATATATAATGAAAAAAGCAATGTAAATACCGCTGGTTGTATTGCTTATTTTGATCCAGCTTACTGTGCAATTGATATAAAACTTCCAAAAAGCAAATTATTCACGAGAATTGCTCTTAAAAAGGTTCAGATGGTTTCAGATAATGCCAAATTTCTAATGGTAAAGATTCCTATAATTTATCATGGTGTTCCAGTTGATATTGAGATTGTTGCACTTGACCGCTATGGAAATAGAGATTATAATTTTAATGCAATAGTGAATATTAATGGAGATAAATGTTTGGAATTTCCAAATGAAGCAGAACTAAGAAATGGATATGTTAAATTGGAAAAAGCATTAAAATTTAAGAATTCCTATTATCCAGATTCAAAACTATCATCCCTATTAAAAGATAATAAAGGCTATAATGATTTTCCCGTTGCTCCTGAGTTGATGCATAATATTGGCCGATTATATGTGAGTTATAATGAGATTAAAGGCAGCTCAAATCCAATAATTTGGGATAAAGATTATGATGAACAGGTATTCTGGGGAGATACTCATATTCACACTCGAGAATACTCTGATGGGATTGGAACGGCAAATGATGGAATATTATATGCAAGAGATGTAGTTTTACATGATTTTGCTGCATTGGGAGATCATTTAAACCAGCGTTTTAATATATGGATGGAAGGACGTAAAATGTTATTATCATGTCCATATACACGAGAAACTTGGCTTGAATTAGTAAATTTATGCAAAAAATATACCGATGATTCTTTTATAGTTATACCAGCTTATGAATGGTCTGGTAGAGTAGCGTATATTAGAGATATTTTACAAATTGATTGTCCATATGAGGCTATAAGTGATAAAGTAATATTATTTCCACTGGATAATGCAGAAAATGCACCATTGGTTGATTACATTTCAAAAGATGGATGTTTCCAATCGGACCTTTACAATAAGTTAAAAGATACGGAATGCGTGATAATCTCGCACACTACAATAAGCTGGCCAATGGGCACCTCATGGATCGAAGTTGATAACGATTTAGAAAAAGTTGTGGAAATTTACTCAATGCACGGCTCAAGTGAAGAGTATGGAGGCGGATATAGGCCTCTTCTCACTAATAGAAAAAATGGGAGTGTGCTCTGGGCATTAAAACATGGAATTAAACTTGGCTTCATAGCAGGTGGCGACGATCATTACACACATCCTGGCTGTCCTATCGAACAACACGATTTAAAAAATTTAATTCCCGTGCTCCGATATCGCCCTGGCATAGCTGCAATTTTCTCGAAGAAGTTGACCTCCAGAAATCTTATTAAGAATTTAAATTTAAGGAAATGTTATGCTACAACAGGAGAGCGTATGTGGATAAAAATAAAGATCGAACAAGCATTAATGGGTGAGGAAATTCAAGTATCAAATCCTCCTATTATTATTGTGACTGTATGTGGAACTGATATTATTGAATCCGTAGAATTAATAAAGAACGGGGAAGTTATTGCAGTCCGTGTTCCTGGCACTGACAGAATCAAATTTGCTTATATCGATAACGAATTAAAAAATGAGGAATTTGCATTTTATTATGTCCGAGTTACTCAATTTAATCGTGCTAGAGGCTGGAGTTCACCAATTTGGGTCAAAGCTCGTTATAATATTAACAGTTGAGTAGAAAATTTATTGAATACTATGTAGAAATCTGAAAATTAAGAAATATTTATTATTTAAATAAGTTAATTATGTCTGTTTTATCTATTAAGATCGCACGAATAGGACTCGCTTCAGACTCAATTTTTAAGGGTAAACCTATAAAAATATATTCCCCTTGTTTAACCTCTTTTAAATTTAGATATTCATAAATCAAAATACCTTGGTCTAATAGTAGTCTATGTACTTTCTCATTTCCAATACTTAAATAGTCCATTCCAACTGCTTTTATTCCTTTATTTGCTAGGTATTGTGCAGCTTCTACTCCCAGTTTGATATAATTGTCATAAAATTTATTAGGGTTTAAGTTAGAATTTTTGGTCTTAAATAGAATTATCTCCCCTTTATTTATAGAAAAATTCTTTAAATGACTCCTGGATATCATTTCTCCTAAATCCAATTCTGATAAGTCTATTATCTTACATTTTCCAATGCATTTTTTTAATTTTAAGTTCAAAATTCCCTCTCCTGAACCTATTATATGTAATGGTGCATCTATATGCGTCCCTGTATGTAAACCCATACATATTTTTGATAAATTCCATCCATTATCCTCAATTGTTTGGATTTTCCATATTTGGAACGTTGGATCTCCTGGATAGATTAAGGTATTCTCTCCTAAAATCATTGATATATCATATATCATCCTATTATAACTCCTAATTCGTAAATCTTTGTTTTTTTAGATATTTTTTATTTTTTAATTAATATTTTTAGACTGAATTGAATATTAGTGCAGTAAGAGAATGCGCTGGAGATTTGTATATTATACCTCCATTATAATCCAAGGTGAACTCTTTAATTTTAATCTCATCTGGATTTTTTCTTGTATTGATGGCAAAAGGATTATTATGAGTTAATAATTTACAATATACTTCCTTTTTTGGTCTGAAATTTAATCCGCTATCTATCTTAATATCTATCTCTATTGGCTCCATAAAATGTTTATTTACTATGAATAATGCCAATTGCTTATCATCTTTTGATATTAATGCAGAAGTATCAAGAATGGGTCGTTTAATAATAGGGATATTTGCAAAATCTTCAGATATGATATCCTTGCATTCAACTTCAAGGTTTAATAAATGAGCTTCACTTGGCCATGAATCACTAAATATTTTCAATGCATAATAGTGGGGATTAACAATAATTTTGTCGTCATATGTTATGATCGCTCCCAAGGTATTAACCATTTGTGCAAAATTCGCCATTTCTACAAATTTAGCGTGTTTTATTAATGTATTCAAAACACATGCGGTCCAGAGCCCATCTCGAAGTGTATAATGCGGTCTATCTGCTCTATAGATTTGTTTCCATCTATACCATATATTGTATTCATCCAGTGCAATCTTCACATTTTTATATCCAGTATCTCCAAAAACCGACGTAATATCTTTTTCAGTATTTGTAAGTAGATCATCCACCATTTGGACTGAATTCAAAATTGCATAATAAACTTTTTCATTTTGTGGTAGTGGACTGGAATATATTAGATACTTCAATAAATTTACTGCTGGAAGATATATATGAATCGAAAGAATATCAACCCAGCCTCTTGTTTTGCTTAAAAAAGCTCTATTCCAGTCCGATTTCCAGCCTACACCCACTAATTTAATATTCTTATCGACCTTTTTCATAGCTTTTGCAAATTCTAAATATTTTTCTACGTATTCCACTGCAGTTTTACAATGTCCAACTTCCCACCACCCAAAAATTTCATTACCAATCCCCCAATATTCTACATTATACGGATTCTTATGACCATAATCCGATCTTAATTTTCCATATTTGGTATTTTCAGAACCATTTGTATATTCTACCCATTCTGCCGCTTCTTGAGGAGTACCTGAACCAAAATTAACATTAATGTACTTTTTAACACCAAGTTTCTCGCATAAAACTAAAAATTCATCAGTACCAAAATGATTTCGCTCTTTTGGTCCTATGTTATAGTATTCTAATAAACCAAAAATACTTTTAATGCCTCCCCACGCCTTGTTTTTTCTTATAGGTCTTTTTTCACGGGGCCCTATCCCATCTTTCCAATGATAGGTATCTGAAAAACAGCCTCCAGGATATCGAATTATTGTTGGGCCTAAATCTCTTATTTTCTCAAATAATTCTTTTCTAACCCTATCCAGTGGAGGTTCTAACATCGGAGCATCCTTATTTTTATAATACCAAATTCCATTCTCTATACACATTCCTAAATGTTCTATAAATTGACCTAATAATAGTTCAGACACTTGAATATCTTCTAAATTTTTTAAAATTGATATTTTAGCCATATATTTACACCTTATTTAATATCTTTATTCAACTTAAAATTAATATTTCAAATGATTGAAATCATATAAATAATTGAAATTACATAATTAAATTTGATATACTTCGGTTAATTAATTCAAAAAACTTTGATATTATTCTTTAGGAAATCTTGCAAGTATCTTATTATATTCAATAAAAAAATATCTAGTGGTGGTGAGAAAAAAAATGGATCCCTCAAAATATCGAGGCTTTTTAATAGCTGGAGCAGTTGTTGGTGGAGAGGGCGGATCACTTACAGTAGTTGGTGCACTTTATCTTTTTCTAGCAAGAGTATTTACCAATATTGGTGGCTCTTACTATTCTAGTGCATTTATTATCTTTAGAATAATAGGTTTACCATTTCTAATAATAGGGATAATTTCAATAGTAGTTGCAGCGATTCTTCTAATTTATGGCTACCATTTATATAGAATTGACAGAGGATACGTATAGTAGCAAAAATTGAATGTTTTATTTATTAACAATTAATTTATCCAACCTATCTAATAAAATCAAGTCATCTACAGTCCGCCAAGTTAATATATCTAGAGGAGATAGCCTTATTCCTTTTATAATCTGGATTTTCCTAAGTAAAATGACGTCAATTAACCTGTCCAGTTCTCCATTACAATAATCTAAAATATCATCATGTTTACCTTTCAAAATTATCCTGGGTTTTCCCTCAAATTTTTCGGTACTTACTTCAGCTTGTCCGTTTTTGAATCCTACATAAATTGATCTTTTTTCTTCTTTTAACCTAATTTCTATATAAAAATTCCAATCCTTTATCCATTCTCTGTATTTTTCTGCGTTAGGGTCATATTTTAGTTTACCTTCAATTGCTTGTTTTATTATTCCAACTAATCCTGCTAATCGCATCTCAATTAATTCGTCATCCTCTTTAACCATGTTATTCACCTCTATTATTTTGTTTTTTCCTCGATTTCATCAAGTACTCGTGTCATTAATTTTGGACATTCTTGTTCTAACAATTCCTGTGTCTTTTCATCATTTAATGATAAAATCGGTGCCATCCACCTTAATAATTTTGAGATTTTTGTTATATTCATCTTTTTTTCAGAGATAGCTTGCATCATTTCTTTTTTATTCAATAAAACATCTAAAAAAGTATCTACATCCTCAAAAATAATTGATGGCACATCCTTTCCTATTACTCCAGCTTTATATTTAAATTCATCAATTCGATCTCCTATTAGAGCTGTGTGCTCAATTAAATTTTCTCCTGTCTCTTTTTTAACGATCAGAGCAAATCGTTGACCCTTAGCTAATTGGTGCAGCTTTTCGCTTTTTGGATGATTATCCGCAATGATCTTCAATCGACCTACAAAATAGTTCATAAAAAAGCTGGCTCCAAATTCAGGATCTATTTCTCCAGCTTCTATTCTTCTTATCACTTTAATTATTCTTTCTTGAACATCTGGAGGCATTGGAACGAATTTTATTCCTAAACTCATTTCCATCACTTTATAATTTGCTAGATTCTCCGATTAATTAATTTCGTAAATAATTATCGTATAATTTTCTAAATCAAATTAATTTATATTAATGATTCTAATTTATATTTAATTCGATAGAATTTTAAATAAACCCCTTCTTAGAATTAAAGGTTTCAATATGTCCTATCTATTTTTTAACAATTCTAGTCAATAGTATTTCAATCACGTAAAATGTTAGATTCAAATAAAATGTATAAATGATTTAGTTTTGCATGACCACAGATAAAACAGTTTTTATTTAATAGTTAAATAATAGCGAAGTACTAATGTTTTCAAATAATATTTTAAATTTCTTTTATTTTTTTAACTTCTATTATTTTATTTACTGCCGGACATACCAGAAATATGATTTTTTCTTTATTCAATTCTTCTAATTCTACAATCCATAAACCTAATTCTATATTATTTATTCCGATTTCTTTTAAAATTCCTTGATTTTTCATAACCCACTTATCAAGCTCCGTTTTTTTCATTTTTCTAATATTCCAAACGCTATTTGGATATTTTTTTTGAAATCTAATCGCCTCGATATTTTTAGATGCAATCTCGAAAGCATGGTCATCATTATATGCGATACTTAAAGTTTTTTTGTTCTCTCTAAGTTTTTCAACATCTTCTAAGTCCACCTCATCCTCCAAATCTTCTATGTCCATTTCATCCTCCAAATTCTCCTCTTCCTTAAATTCTATCCTGATTATGTCATATATTTGTTGTTCTTTTGGATCAATTAGAAAAATTATTTTTTCAATTCCAAGTTCTTCTAATTCAATTAAATACATTTTATCTAGATTTTTGTAATTTTCCTTTTTAATTAATTCAGCATGTTTTTTGAAAAATAATTGTATATCCGGCTTTTCAAGAGTTGTAACATTCCAAATACAGTTCGGATACAATTTTTCAAATTCTTTGCATTCTTCAGAGTTCTCAACAATTTCTACGGCTTG
>CAZYEE010000207.1:0-7186 GCA_964646355.1 uncultured archaeon
AATTAACAAAATATCTTAATTTCTATGGTTAAATCTGAATCCGCTTGTAATTTTTAATGCGAATTGTCTATTTGCGTTTAATTCTATTAAAACTTTTACATATTATTGTTTTGATAGATATTGATTTATTAAATAATTTTTCCTTGATCTAAATTTCAATTCTATTATTCTAATCTCTATATTTATTCCTATAAATTATGGATGAAAAAATAGCTGATGGTTTTTAAAGAATTATAGTTCAAGGATCGAACTACTTATCAAGCCGTTCATAATTTCTTGAAATTTATTTATATTATCTTTATTTGTAGTGGAACCAATTAATGTAGCAATTGATTTTGTTTTTGATTTTGAGGCGGTTAAGGCGATTTTACAGTCATCTTTTTCGAATAATAGAACTGGTAATTCCAATTGTTCATGAATAGCATTACAGATCCAATTTTTCTTGACTAGAAATTTGTACGATTTTTTTAAGAATTTATCAGGAGACTCATTTATCTCTTTAGATACATCAATTGAATAGGTTTTATCTTTAAAGCTGAATAGAAATTGGTAAAATTTGTATGTAATAAATCTTTTATTATATGCCTTAAGTGCTGATATAGGTAAATCGATCTGGACAGCCTGTAGTTGGTCTAATTTGGAGGATTCTTTTATATCGATATCGAGGTTCAACGAGCTTGTGTCTATTTCAGTTTCTGATATTTGTGCTGAATTTAATTCAGTTTTAAGGTCTATAACGTCGGAGGTCTCACCTGGAACAATTTCTGGAAGATCTTCAATAGTTTGTTCTTCAGAAGCTCCACCCTCACCAGATGGCTCACTTTCTTGAGTCTGAGGCAAAATAGGTTCGTCTAGTTCTTCTATTATTTTTGGCAGTGATTCTCTACCTGCATGCTGACTACATCTAGGTCTAACATGGATACAAAAACATCTACTAGTGGTAATTGATTCATCAGCAATGATCCCGCTTCCTACAGCCATGCTTCTGAAAAAGCTAGTTTTATCAATTTCTTTAGGAATATCTCCTGGTATTCTGGATACCAGTGCAGTAATATCTGATTTATAAGTAAGCAGATGTGAGAGTAGAATATCCAATTGTGATAGTATTTGAGAATTCGTAGCAGCAGGCTGCTGAGTTACTAGAATCAATCCACATCCAGGTTTTCTGCCCAGCTTTGCATATTGTATTAAAGGTTCGGATGCCGCAGTTTTTCCACTGGACGGAATCAAAAGATGTGCTTCATCAATAAGTAGCCATGTTACTGGAATCTCATTAATTCCTGTTTCTATTTCTGCACTTCCATCTACTTTTGCTGCTTCTAATCTCCTAGATATTCGGAGTCGTTCCTTCAATATTTTTCTAGCAAGTATTCCAATAATTAAGGACCTCAATCCTTCTTCAAGAAAACTTACATCTATTACTGAAATCTGGTTTGGGACAGATAAATCACTAAGTTTTGTCCCTGTATTGGAGAATATTCCCCAATCTCTTGCTATTTCAAGCCTTGATATAACTGCTCTTCGGGTCCTAACATCGAATCCTTGTGATTTAGAGGTCAATAATCTAGACTCATTAATACAATCAATTAAATCTGAAATAGTAAAAAAATCACCCATTCTTGGAACTGGAATTCCAAATTCATCGATATATCCTTCTTTTACTTGATTTATTGCTTTTTCAATTAGGATGCCTCTTGGACTGAATCTATCTATACCAAATGTATAGCACCAGTCATCAGCTGTCAGTTCGCTTGGTAATAGGGAAAATGGTTCATCACGTGTTGCTTCGGAACAAGAGTTATAATATCCAAGAGGCACAAATATTTTTACTTTATCTGCGAAAGATTTTGGTTCGAGTCCCCATTTTTTCAGGACTTCTACTTCTTTTTTAGTCCAGTTCCCGAATTTCATGCTCCAAAATATTCCAATTGGGTCTACAATTATAGTACCAATCCCTATATTTGTTTTTGCCAGTTCTTCAGCAATTACGCCCATTGTATATGATTTTCCAGATCCCCTATGCCCACATATGAATATAACATGCGGTTTAACGCAATCTAAATAAATATCCCTCCCAAAGTGTCCAAGACTGTGTTCTGGTTTCTCGCATACCTTGCCAAGATAAAGAAGTCCCCTGTTTCCTATTTTTTTATGGAAACTTTTAGTCCTGCCAAGTATTCCCACATTAGTCTCTTCATCAATAAGAATATCTAAATCTTCATTAATAATAGGTGTATAATCACTAAATAAATCATGTTTCCAGGTTTCTACTTCCCCTATTGCAAATGCTGATGCTAGATATAAATCTTTTGCATCAGCAGAATCCAGACTTTTTATTGTCTTACCCATAACTTTTTTTCTCAATTCTAAAGTTGTTGGATAATACTCTTTTTCATATCCGGAAATCTCCCAGATATAATAATCAAGTGCCTCGTCTTTTGAGAGTCCTTCTGTTGGTTCTACTAATGCATAGGCAGGCACTAAATAATCCGAATTTCTGGTCAAAAGGTATAATAACACGTAAAATCTGTAATCCTTAATTTGATCAATGTTCTCCTCTATTTTTTCCAGAATTTTATTCTTATATCTGTTATCAACAGTCCTTTCATATACATAATAAAGTATCTGAAAATTTATAAAATTTAGACTGTCAAGATCTATATTTATTATATCTTCCTGGAATTCCTTAACGTAATTTTCTACTTCTTTTAAAGTTTTTAGTTCTAATAAACGGTAATATAATAAGATTAAGTTTATTCCATTTTCATCCAAATTTTTTCGGTCTATTGTTAGCAAATCATTATGCGGCCCTTTTGAAAATATATTTGTTTCGATCCGCTTTAGAATATCCTCGCTATACTTGATGTCTATAGCTAATTTATATAGATTGATGTAAGCCAGCGATAATAGTACTTTTTCTCCAACATTGTCCGATTCTGGTGTATAATTCCATAATTTAGTTGTTATATCTTGAAGTATTGTATAATTTAACAAATTATCACACTTTTTCTTTATTTTAGCCTTATATTATTTATTATTATCTTATATTATTTATTATTAATTAAAGATTATTTATTTTTTATGAATTTTCTGATTTCAAATACTTTTAAATAGAGCCCTACTTAAATATCTTCCGAATTAATTAAGAGAAACTGGTGTATTAATGGTTAATTTAAATGAGTTATATTCAAATAATTCATTAAAATTAAAATTTTATTGAAATATTTTATTAAGAATAAATTTGGTCTTTATCTATCATGGTTCTGAATGAAAAATAAGTGAAAAGCTTAATTAATCTGAAAAGCAAAACGAAAAATAAACAAAAATAAAGCGATAATTAAGCGACAATTAAATGAAAATTAATAAAATGTATGAGAAATTTTTAATTTTTTCTTTTTAAATCTATTTTTCTTCCTTTAATCTTTTGATTTCTTTTTCAAGTTCAGCGATTCGGGATGGTGTTGATGGTAATGCCATTCCAGTTTCTACTGAGATCTCCTGATCGATTTCAGCCAGAACTTTTTCAGTTTCTTGAGGTGTTACTTCGGTTCTTACTTCGATACTCTCCATACCATCTTGTGCCATATCATGTGCAATATCAAATGCCTCAATTTGAGAGTCTATTTGATCAACTATTTGTGAAATATTTTGTATTTTTATCGAGGATCGCAAACCATTCAGTGCTCTATGAATGCTTCCAAGAATTTTGGCTGTTTCAGCAGTAGCTTGAGTTTGCTTCAATTTCATCAATAAGCTCATTATGTGGAGCCTATACATATCCACTCCAAGTGCCCATTTTTGGTATCGGACAGTATTTTCTGCATAAAGTCTAGCTGCTGCGTCATTACCTTGTTCTCTATATTTTCGAGCTCTTATTCTATTCTGAAGGCTCTCCTTTTCCAAGGTTTTACGTTGATAGTCCAATTTACGGCAGAATACATCTATCTTAAATATTATATTCTTAAGATTATTTCCTTTTAGCCAATTCTTAAATCTTTGAATTGTAAAGCACCTTCTTTTTACCAATTTTGATAAAGATGATAATTATAAATCTTTTACTAGTATTTAATACAATCATTAAAAAAAACCTTTGGTATTATTAGAAATTGTGGGAATTAATTATCAAAAAATTTCAAAATCTATTCTGAATATTATAATTCTTAATAAAGATTATAATTAATAAAAATTTTACAAAATGATTATTCAATAAAAAGGATGCCATCCTCAAAATTTAATTTAAAAAATTTGTCATTTGCTACTCAATCAGAATTAAAAAAGTTTATTATTTTAAGATTATTTAATAATTATAGTAAATTAAAATATGAATAATTAAAGTGTTAAGTATCGAACGGTGCTGGATTAGATGAGTAAGGTATTATTTCAAAAAGCAATGGAAATAGCGAAGCAAGCTATAGCGTTAGACGAAGATGGTAATTACGAATCAGCCATTAAGAAATATTTAGAATCTGCCGATATTTTAATGAGGTACATACAGCTGTCTACGAATCCAGAAATGAAACGTATATGTTATGATAGAGCACAAGAATATATTAAGCGAGCTAGCGAGTTAAGGGACGCAGTTCCAACAAGGAGGAGACGAAGTTCAAGAAGTAGTTCCAGTAGGTCAACAGGTAAAAAAAGTTCTGAACCTGTTTCTGAAGAACAAGAAAAACTTAGAGAGGCAATTGCTGATACTGTTATTATTGAGAAACCAGAAGTTAAACTATCCGAGGTCGCAAATTTAGAAACCGCAAAACAGGCATTACGAGAAGCAATAATTCTACCTATGTTGCGACCGGATTTATTCAAAGGTGGTAGGCAACCTTGGAAAGGTATTTTGTTATATGGGCCCCCTGGCTGTGGTAAAACTTATCTATCTAAAGCAATTGCGAATGAATGTAATGCAACTTTTCTTAACGCGGACGCTGCTGCACTTGTATCAAAATGGCTGGGCGAATCTGAAAAATTAATCAAAGAGCTATTTGCCTTGGCGAGAGAGGAAGCACCATCAATTGTATTTATTGATGAAGTTGACAGTATCGCCACTGCACGTGATTCCAAGGAAATGGGTGGCGAAAGAAGAATAAAAACTCAATTATTAATCGAAATGGACGGTATGAAAGCACGAAAAGATGAACGCGTAGTAGTACTTGGTGCAACTAATAGACCTTGGGACCTTGATGCTGCCTTTAGACGTAGATTCGAGAAAAAGATCTATATTGGATTACCCGATGATAAAGCAAGAGAAATAATGTTCAAATTAAACACAAAAGAGGTGGAACTTGCTCCTGATGTGGATTTTAGCGAGTTTGCAAAATTAACAGAAGGTTATACAGGGTCCGATATTTCATTACTATGCAGAGAAGCTGTCATGATGCCAATTAGAGAGATTGATATGAATCAAGATATATCCAATATCTCAAATGTTAGACCTGTTACTAGGGACGATTTTATCGCAGCTATGGAAAAAATTAAGCCTGTAGTTTCTCCAGAGGAACTTAAAAAATATGATGAGTGGACTCAAAGTTTTGGGATGGAATGATAGTATAATGGAAGAAAAAGTTAGAAAATCCAAAGAATTAACAGAAGATGAGGAAGAAATAGAAGAAGAAAAAGAATTAGAAGAAGTACCAGAAGATGAAACTGAAATTGAGGACGAAGAAAAATCAATTGAAGAATTAGAACTAGAACTTAAAAATTTAAAACGCAAAATAGAGGCAAGCAGTGCTATTGTTAAAGAAAAAATTAAAAATACTGGTCTAAAATCTAGTTCTAAATTAACAGAGCATAAACAGACAACAACTCCTGTAGATAAATCAAGTTCTACGACTTCTACTGTAATAGAAAAGCAAAAAATGATGCCTGCTTCAGCTAAGACCAGTGAGATTACATCAAATACTTCAACTGTATCCAGAGAATTAGATCCTATGTTTCGGTCTACTATCCAAGAGGCTTTATATGAAATTCCAGAAGAGGTCCAACTAAAAAAATTGCAAGAAGAAGAGATCAAAAAGTTGTGGGGTCTTTATAAATGGGCTGCAGAACATGAAAAATTTCCGTGGATGTACTGGATTCCATCTAAAGAATCGGGAGATGTAAACTGGAAGGAAAATTTTGAATCTTGGAAAAATGAATGGTGTAAATTTACTGTAGACTGGGCACGTGCTTTTATTTTACATATACTGGATATGTATGAAGTGGCTAAAGAAAAACCCTATATATATCTAAATAATAGAGAAAAAGCCCTTGACATAATTTTCAAAAGCCTTGTGGATATGAAACGAGGCAAATCTAAACTAGCCCAATGGATTGGTAAAGACAAAAATAAAATCAGGATCTATTGGAGATCCCTAGAAGAGTGGGCTAATCTCTTTTATGACTGGGCTATTAGTGGAGGTGGCGATATATTTACATTAATGGATATAAAAAAGGCGGGAGAGGAAATACCAGGGTTTGACACTTTACCGGATGAAGATATTCGGGAAATAATGGATATTCTTGTTAAACAAAAAAGAGCAAAATGGATCGATAAAAAACTGATCCGAGTAAAAATATTGTTTAAAGGTCTTTAAGATATTTCTATTTTTCTAACCGAATATAGTTTTATTATATTTATGAAATTAACCACCAAGTCCAGGAAAATAATATTTTTTACCTGTTGCGTATGATGAATCTACTTTTGCTATATTTTTATCAATAAGACTCTGCAAAACTCGTTCGATCCGGTCTTGAGGCCAGTTGGTCTGCATGATCAATTCTTCCATTGTAATATAACCTTTTTTAGATGCGAGGTTCAAGATAATATTTTGGTCGGGTGTCAATTCTACAGGAATAAATTCAACTATTTTAATACCTGAGTCCAGTTTTTTAATTCCTTGGATAACACCAGCCTTTTCTAGAATATTTAATGCACGCACTACATCTAATGCTGATACAATGTTTTTTGGGCGTCCTTCATTTACCATCAGTACGACTTCTGCAAGTGTCATTATTCCTCCAGTTTCAAGCACTCTTTTTTTCGCCATATTCAAAATCTGTACACCCAATTGATTATAAAAAGTCCCTTTTCCCGTAATTTTCTCGGCTGTACTGGGCTTAATTTTAAATTCCTCGGTTGGTAGTTCTGAGAGCCCAATCTCCAGCCTTATTTCTTTTAATTTTTCTTGATATTCAGGGTTTTCAATAA
>CAZYEE010000208.1:0-7163 GCA_964646355.1 uncultured archaeon
TTGAAGATAAAGCTATTGGTCAGAAGGTAAACTTATTTTATTTTTAAGAATGAAAAATGAATTATTAAAAAATGTCAGTAAATAACTTGGATTTTTAGTAAAAATTATTTTATAATTTCATAGATAATACTAGAAATAAATCCAGATAGATTATTATAATATAATAATGATATCAAATATTGCGATAATAGGATAGTATGGTATATATTATCGCTCGATTAACACAATTTATAAATTTAAATTAAAGTTATTTGGAAGAAAAAAATTATGAATAGATATAGGGAGATAGATCGGTAAACAACATAAGTCCTGTAGACTGGTATAACCAGAACACTAGAATAATTACTAGGATGAACGAGGCTCCTGTGAATATTAGTGATTGCTTAATTTTCTTTCTATTAAAATCAGCAACATACATTAAAATTTGAATAATGATAAAAATAACGAGCCAAATGGTGTATATTGATGTGATTATTTGTAAGACTTGGAAGTAAATATTTTGATATATAGATATATTGGTAAATAAATATATTCCAAAAGTTTCATATACCCAATTAATTAGCAGCAAACCTGCAATGATACAGATAATGGTAGCAATAACTACTTTTCTATTGGATCCCATTTTTGTTTGCCAAGATATTAATTGAATTATAAGAAAAACCGTCATAATAACCATTGCTATTGTTGTAATGATACATAATGCGTTAAAAAGTACCTCAACTACAATCATTGCAAATCACCAGTTATTTATATGATAGGGTATCGAAAAATTTTTAAATATAATATTTAAGTGGCTGAAACTTAAATAGAGGCGAGTTATAGAGGGTTAATCGATTTTGATTTTTCGCGAAAAAAACAATTTTTGATAAATTTTTCAAAAAATTAAAAAAATAGAAGGTGGAATTTGGACAAAAGTGTAGAGAAAAAATATAAATGTAATTTGAAAAAATAAATAAATAAAATAAAGTTTGTGTGATTAGATTTAAAAAAATATACTATGTAATGGCTATATTTAATAGAACTGATCAGTTTAAATCACAGATAATGTATATATAGTCTTAAATCAATATTATCAAAAAATCCATTTGAGAATAAGAATTTGAAAATTATAAAATAAAAGAACCATATATTAAATGAGAGTGCCTAAAATGGAAGAATTATCGTATATTCCTCTATTAATTGTTATATTTTTTGCTTTTATTACCCCTATAATTACAACTAGAATTAAAACTTTCAGAATTCCGGTATTTGTAGGAGAATTAATAATAGGGATCATTCTGTTTAATACATTATTTGAGATATATCCAATTGAAAATACTTTAGATTGGGATATTCTATTATTTTTAAGAGATTTCGGTTTTGCATTTTTGATGTTTTTATCAGGGATGGAGATAGACTTTCATCATCTAATCCATCCTGATATTAAAAAAGAAATAGATATACGACTTAGAGAGATTGAAAAAAAACATGAACAGTGCAAAAAGGAAAAAGATGAGTCTTGCAAACACTTAGAAGAGATGAAAGAATATAAACACTGGCATTTTCCACAAATAAATATAAGCAAAAAACCATATATTATTGGTATTTTAATATATTTAGCGACACTTGGGCTCTCATTTTTAGTATTTTATTTAGTTTCATATTTTCATCCAATGAATTTTGTATTTGTGGCGATAATGTTTTCAACTACTTCTGTCGGGATGGTATTTCCGATCTTGCATGAACTTAATTTGAGTAAAGAGGATTTAGGCCATAAGATAGAGATCTCATCAATTGTAGCGGATTTCGTGTCGATGATCCTAATTACTATAATAATTGCTCTTTTTACAATGGGTTTCGCCCAAGAATTATTATTAATTCCCCTAATATTTGTGATATTTTTTGCATTTTACCAAGTCATAAGAATATTTAAAAAACATCCAAAATGGTATTCTGCAATTTTTTTAAAGGAGTTAAGAACCTATGAAGTCCGTACAACTGCTTCAATATTTTTATTGATCTTATTTATCATTTTAGCATTAAATTTTGGTATAGAAATGATATTAGGAGCATTTCTTGCAGGAGTATTGTTATCATTGATAGTCCCGCATGGCAAAATAAAAGCATTATATGAAAAGCTTCATGCAATAGGATATGGCTTTTTAATTCCGATATTTTTTATTACAATTGGGCTAGATTTAAGTTTTGGACAAGCATTGTTAAGCTGGGATGCGATAGGATTTGCTTTAATCATCGTTTTCTTATCATTTTTAATAAAAATCATTCCAAATATGTTATTTTTGAGATTATCTGGGAACACATGGAAAGAAGGAATTAGTGCGGGGATAATTCAATCAGCAAGACTCAGTCTTGTAATAGCTGCTGCGGAAATTGGTATATATTACAACTTTTTTGGAAATATAATGTTAGAAACAGCAGTTCTAACGATTATTATAACCTCAGTAGTTAGCCCTGTTTTATTTGCTAAACTATTGAAAAGGAAAAAGAAAGAACCTCCTAAAAAGTTCAAATTTGTGGATGAGTTTCTTGATTATCATTATGAATTTAGATATGAATGACTCAAATACTAAAATTTTAGAGAAATAAGACTTAATTAAAAGGTAATAAATGATCAATCACAAATCAAATAAAATGAGAATGTCCAAAATTCCATATCAAATGGAATAGGAAATGATATCTAAAGTTTTAATAAAAATAACTCAGATCTTTTTTTCTATACTTTTTTTCATAGTATCCAGGCTCTTTTTTTGGGCCGAATGACCTAACTCCAAGCATAGATAGCTGATTTTTTAATTCTTTAGCGTATTCCTCGTCGATTTCTCCCCTTTTTAAGCAATAATCAATAATTTCCATAGCTTGCTCTTCGGTATCAGCTCTTCTTATAAAGGAAATCACGTCTGGGTTTCTTAATTCATCGTAAATCTGATCTTCATTGGATTTTTTTTGTTTTTGTTCAGATCTTATGCTACTGATAGGAATACTCTGTCTTTTTTCCAGGATTTCTTTAGCAAGATGTGGAAATTTCTTTTTAAATTCCTCTTCATCCTCTTCGATCATTATTTAAACCTCTAATGTTTTCTTTTTTCTACGTTCTATTTCCTTTCCAATTGGCCAATATATTAATAATAAAACCACGATACCAATAATTATGAAAAAGATCATTGCAATTATATCATAGAATAAAAAGAAGACACCTAATACTACAATTATTGTAATAATATAGACGGCATTTTTAATTCTATTTAATAAATGCATAATGGCTCTGTTCTCTTCAAGCCTTTTTTCCATCTCTTTCTTTTTTTTCTCATCAATTTCCTTTTGTTTTTGTTTCCATGATTTTTTGACCGGACGTCTAGAAGACATTGAATTCACCAATCTGACTTATTATTATTATAAAGGAATCTTACTTTATTAAGAGATCGCTTTTGAGTTAAGTAAAATAATAATTTCAGATATCGCGTATAATTTTTAAAATTTAAATAAGAACAGCGAAAAAATTCTTTTTCAATAAAGAAAATTCAAAATTGTGTATAATAAAATGAGATTTTGATAAATTTTTAAAAAATTTTAGTAAATTAATAAATGCATAAAATATTATTAAGTAATTAAAAAGAAGATCTCAATATTAATAATATTTAAAAATTTGAAAATAAATTTATTAACCAAAATATATAGAAAAATGTTATATGGCCAGCATTTCGAGAATGGGTTTAACTTTAACTCTATGATACTTGAATCCAAGTTCTTTTTCTTCGATTCCCATCGCCAAAGCCAATAATTCTGCGTAATGAAATACTGGAATTTTTATGTTTTCACCAAAAGTTTTATTGACCAGCATTTGACCCATTTCTAATTGAATATAACATAATGGACATAATGTTACAATGCAGTCAAGGTTCGTTCTAATGATTTGAGTAAATTTCTCTCTGATCATTGATAGCTGGGATTTTTCATCGATTCCACTGATACCAGTACCGCAGCAGAGATTTTTATTGATATAGGGCATACTTTTTGCGCCTGTTGCATTAATAAGCTCATCTAATGAAACAGGATTTGATGGATCATCAAATTGAATAATATATGCTGGTTTTAATGCGTGACATCCGTAATGAGCAGCTACTTTTAGATTGGATAGAGGTTTTATTACTTTGGAACTTATTTTATCAACACCGATATCTCTGTATAATAATTCTAGAATACCGATTACTTTTATATTTCCTTTAATCTCTTTACCGATTTTACTCAAATTCTGATTGACCATCGCTTTTAATTTAGGATCATGTTTTATTTCATAATTTATAGTTTTTAAGCTTTCATAGCAGCCCATACATAGAGTTAGAATATCTAATCCTTGTTCTTCTGCAACTGCGATATTTCGAGCCGCTATTGTAGCCCAAGCTTCATGGCTTAAGGCTTGAATACCAATGGGGTCGGGACAACATCCAAAACCATCGATATCCTTTAGTTCAACATCGAATTCAGGTAGAATTTTTCGGACTGCCAATTCAATGTGGGGCAATCTATTGGGAATATTACATCCAAGAAATATTGCATATTCCATTATTATTCCGCCTCCTTTTTCTCAGGCATATATTTTATAAGTCCAGTTATTTCAATAATCTTTTTATAATCTTCAACTGGTGCTGAGGGAGCCTCTTTTAGTCCCATTTGGACTCTTCGTCGATCAATTGCTGGATTTTTGGGATTGATCTGGCCGGTATTATATAATGTTTCAACTTCTATTCTGAAATTTTGAGGTATATTTCCTATTTTACTTGCAATTTCCCTAATTTTCATTAATAATTCCGAAACTAAAACTCCTTGAGGACAATGTTCAAGACATTCATGGCAAACACAGCACAGCCAAATAACTGGATCGTTTAATAATTCCTCTTTGAACCCTAATAGAACATCTTCTATAATTTTTCTTGGATTAAATTTTCCAGTAAATCTGAAAGATGGACACCCACCACTACAAGTGCCACACTGATAACAATAACTAAGCGTTGGTCCAACATGAGCGATTGCCAAAATCTCATCTCTAAATTCATTACTTAATTGTTGCACCATCTTTATCAATTCCATTGTAATATTATAATTCCATAACTCAAATAACCATATAAATTTTTTTAAAAAATAATTATAATGATGCTTTAAATGCTAGCCGTGAAGATAATTTGAGATTTGGAGATAGATTGCCAAAAAATCTAGATATCTTTGGAGTAATTTTAAAAAAACATCTTTTTAATACAAGTATCATAGTTATTTAGAGTGAGTATTGAAAATTTTATAGAAATTGTTCAAAAAAAGAATATGATTTATCATTTTCTATATGAACTCAATTTCTAAATGAAAAGAAAAAATAGAAGTCGGGTACTCTTGCAAGAGTCGGTCTCTATTGACCTCACACTTTTAGTCAATAGATTCATTCCAACCCGACGGAATTTATTCAGTCCCGATCTTGATTTCACGAGACACGATTTCATTCCCTTCGGAATCTAAAATCGTTAAGTGGGCGCTGCAGCTAAATCAATTATCCCAGGACCGAATTACCATCTCAAATATATTTAGGAATTTTTCATCAATCGCCAAAATTATCACCTTAAATTTAAGTTGGGATTATAGGATCTGGTAATTTAATTTTCTCAAGAATCTTTTCTTCAAAAATTTGCTTGGCTAAAGTTTCCATAACTTTTTGTTCAGCACCAATTGAATTATTTGTAGCTACTATAAGATTTGCTTTTTTAATGATACCCTTATCATCACACCAATAATTATGAATTAATAAGCCACGAGGAGCTTCAACACAGCCTACGCCTACTCCTTCTTTAGGCTCAACATCAGATAACATTACATCGGTGTCGCAGATATCCGGATCTTCTAAAAGCTGTTTCATTCGCTCAACAGCTTCTACTAACTCAATAATTCGAGCCCAATTATTGGCTAATGGAAGATGACATGGACGTCCTGTGATATCGCGCATCTCTTTCAATGCTTGATCAGCAAGTGGTGTCTTCATTTTTTCTGCAACATTAATCATAGGTAGAGGACCACCATCCCAAATACCATCCGGATAGCCAACATCTTTGTAGAAGATATGTGTGGCTAAAGAATGAGGCGCAACATATTCACCTAAGAAGTCCATATATTGTTGTGGTGGCTTTTGTACAACAATCTTTCCATCAGGATCCTGTACTCGAATTACTCCATCATATATATCATGAACACCATTTTCATCGGTAAGTCCAATATAATATAGTGGAGTAACGCCAAGTGTTTTAATAACATCCAAATATTTTTCTACAACTGTCTTGGCAAGATCGACTGTCCATAAAGTTAACTCAACTAATCGGTCCATCATTTTTAGATATTTATCTCTAATTTCTTCGGGTAGAGGGCGAGCAACCCCACCAGGTAATGAGTTCATAGGATGAATAGCTTTGCCTGCATAATCTTTTATGAAAATCTGAGCGATTTTCATAATTTCAAGTGCATTTTTACCCCATTCAGGTTTATGTTTAATTATTCCCACAACGTTTCTAACCGCAGGATCGGCTAATGGGCCAAAAACAAAATCTGGCGCGGCAAGAGCAAAGAAGTGTAATGCATGGCTCGAAATTTGTTTGGCATTTATCATTAATCGTCTTAATTTTTCAGCAGTTTTTGGTATTTTTAGTCCCCATGCATCATCTACTGCTTTACTTGAGGCAAGGTGATGTGGAACAGGACAGATACCACAGATTCTGGGTACTATTCTAGGAGCTTGTTCCATAGGGCGGCCTTCTAGAAATTTTTCGAAGAATCGAGTTGATGTCACGCTAAACATTACTTTTTCTACTTTATCAGCATCGCCTAGTTTTATTGTTAATTTACCATGCCCTTCTAACCGAGTTAAAGGTTCAATATTTATAACTTTACCCATAATTCAATACACCTATTTTTTGAATTTATAAATAACATATGACTTTTTTCATTGATATGAGTTTTAAATCTCTAATTTAATTTTAAATATATAAATAAATTTCAAATTCTATAGTATCACAGTTTGATATTAAGGTTTTTTTAAGTAATACTCGTATAAATCATTGTGTCTTGTTGAACCAATGTAATTATTGTATGTTTTTAAAGTTATTTTACGGTTAATACTTGTTATTTTAGTGAGA
>CAZYEE010000209.1:0-7134 GCA_964646355.1 uncultured archaeon
GGTATCAGTTGTTAAATAAAGATTTAGCAATTTCTTATTATTGGACTTATGGAGGTTCCAATTATGACGATGGCTGGGCTATTACAAAAGATAATTCTGGGAATCTATACTTGGCCGGGACTACTAAAGAAACAGGAGATAATGATGTCATTTTAATCAAAGTAGATTCAAATGGGAACCAAATCTGGAATAAGACTTGGGGCGGCTCAGGAACAGAACTTGTGAAGTCAGTTAAACTCGATTCTTTAGGTAATATTTATCTGGCAGGACAAACTACAAGCTTCGGATCCGGATTCACAAATATGTTTATTTTAAAATACGATAGCAATGGAATAAAACAATGGAACTATACATGGGGACATACTAATGGAAGCACTCCGAGCGCAAGCGCAAATGATCTCCTAGTTCAAGATTCTAACTCTTTATATATTGTAGGGAGCACCAATTTAAAAGGCACTTATGATATCCTCGTTGTTAAATTTGATACCAACGGTGTCGAGCAATGGAATTATACCTGGGGTGGCTCAAACTCTGAATATGGATACGGAATCACAATGGATAGCAACAATGGCCTGTTTGTGGTCGGTGCTACTCGAAACTATGGCGCAGGAGAGAGAGATCTGGTAGTAATCAAGTTGGCTTCTACTTCACCTACCTATATAAATCATGGACTATGGGGTGGCACCGCAGATGACTCCGGTAGCGCTATCATTAATATTGGAGATGGACTCTATATTGCAGGTAGAACTGAAAGTTATGGCGTGGGCGGAACTGATATTGCAATTCTAAAGTATGATATTAACTTGAACTTACAATGGACTAGAACTTATGGATTTACAGGTACTTCAAATGAATCTGGCGCAGATCTCGCATATTATAGCGATAGCCTCCTTATTCTTGGAAATGCAAATTTAACGGATATCATTTTACTTCAATACAATATAAATGGGGACTACTTATCCCAAACTAAATGGTTTACAAACGGCGATGAACTAGCTTTCGGATTAACCATCGATTCCTCTGGTAATATCTATGTAATTGGAACTACAGATGGACTCGCCGACCCCCTCTCTGATATCATTTTACTAAAATTCACAACTGATTATCCTACTACCTCTACACAAGGAATTCCCGCATTTGAATTTGAAATTCTAGTGTTGGTAGTACTATTACCAATTATTATTCTATTCTACTTACGAAAATCCTTAAAATCTTTTAAATTCAAATGAACTATCTAATAAACTATTACTTTTTTTATTTTTTTAGTTAATTTATTATTTTTAACCATCTCTTTTTCATATTAAAGGATAAATTCTGAGTATTTAATACATATAAAAACTAAGAATAATATTATTTTTTTAACCTATATTTTGCTAATGAATGTGTTTAAACTACTATACATCTTAATAATACAAATATACCAATCTTCTCACCTATTTTTAATTTTAATTTTGAATTGAAATTTCTAGATATTTTAAATTATTCATTTAAATATGTTAACAACCCTCCCGGAGTCCTTTGGCAATCTAAAATCACTTCAAACACTTGATTTAGGATATAATGAGTTAAAGGCTCTCCCGGAGTCCTTTGGTAATCTACAATCGCTCCAAAAACTTTATTTATGGGGCAATCAGTTAACGACGCTCCCGGAGTCCTTTAGTAATCTAAACTCCCTTCAATCACTTAATTTATCGTATAATCAGTTAGAGACTCTCCCGGAGTCTTTATACAGTATGCCAAAACTAAAAAAATTAATATTTCCATGAATAATATAGGTAAGCAGGCAAAATCCGTTATCGAAAAATGCAAAAAGAAAGGTATTGAAATAATAGAATCTCCCTTTTTTATTTAACCCTATTTTTTCTTTTGTTGGTTTTATTATGCTTCTTGAAACAAACCTATGGTTATGTTCGATGATTTTATTACTATAATTCTCTTTTGATATTCTTAGTTCTACATATTTTGCTTCTACCCTTTTACATACGTCTAATAGGTGTTTTTTACTAACATGGACATATATATCCGGCATTTTCGAGGCTGGAGTCCAGCCTACCATGGCTCTAACTTCCTGGTCTCCGAAACCTTGAACATACATGTCCGTGATGACTGCATGTCTCAGGTCGTATAGCCTCCCTTTATAAATTTTGTTCCAGCCCTCAATCTCGGTAAACTTTTTTTGCATTCTCTTCATTTTATAAAAAATAGCCGATAAAACTCCATTTTTCCACGGGAACAGTCTCCCGTTATGCCCATCTCTTCTTCTTACTTCTTCTGTTAAACTTAAGAGTCTATCCGCATTTTTAACTACCACGATAGTCCTTCCACCCGTTTTATTCCTTTTAGATGGGACTGCCGGGTTCATATCAGGTAGTGAGATAACCGCATAGCCCTCTTCCGACCTCGAAACATCGCGTGCCCTGATCGAGAGTAGTTCGTGGGGTCTTAGACCACGTTCTCTCATCAATCTGAATGCCAGCTCGAAGGTAGTGTTGGGCGAGAACTGGAGCAGGTGCTCTAATGCCAAGTCATCAACTTTCCGGTCTTTCGGTTTGATGGGTATCTTTTTTATCCTTAAAAGCAGGTCTTTCGGATAATTTATAAGAGAGGACCTTGCCAAATACCACTTGATAGTAGAATAGTAGTTGTTCTTGCCATACGGACTTAGACTTGAGTTTTCAGGCCCAAACCGATACTCATCAATCCATCTGGCAATGGATTCGGGATTTAGATCCTCTACTCCAAGGAGTAATCTCTGCAACATACCTAGTTTTTTTAATAGTTGAAGTTGCAAGATTCTCTTCTTCACAGAGAATTCTAGCCTCTAATAACATTTTATTAACCAAACTCACTTTCATAATACTCAACACACCTACTTCAAGTAAGTTCATAGGCGGAAAGCCAAGGAAGGACATTTTAATTTTGAAAAAATAAGAAATATTTATATTTGCCATCCAAACAGAAAAATTAAAGAAAATCAGTTAAAATAATTAGAATGAAAACCTCTGATAATCTAAGGTTAAGTAACATTAAAATAATAAAAAATAATAATTCTCACCAGTTTTTTATTTTAATATCTTTATTTTTGCATCTTTCAATGACAGATTTTGCTTGTATACCTAATAAGTTCATAGAAATCCAAATTGTTTTCAAGTTTGGTAGTGCACATAAAGACTCCGGGAGCGTCGTTAACTGATTGCCCCATAAACTAAGTTCTTTAAGCGATTTTAGATTTCCGATGGGCTCCGGGAGAGTCGTTAACTTAGTCCAATGTAAATCAAATTCTTGGAGCGATTGTAGAATGCCAAAGGACTCCGGGAGAGTCGTTAATTTATTCCATCCTAACCCAAGTGTTTGTAGCGATTTTAGATTAACAAAGGACTCCGGGAGAGTCGTTAACTCATTGCCACCTAAATTAAGTTCTTGTAGCGATTGTAGATTACCAAAGGACTCCGGGAGAGTCGTTAACTTATTTCCCTCTAAAGATAGTGTTTGAAGGCTTTTTAACTTGAGTATGGGCTCCGGGAGAGTCGTTAACTCATTTTCATATAAATAAAGTTTTTGGAGCGATTGTAGATTACCAAAGGAATCCGGGAGATTCTTTAACTGGTTCCAACTTAAATTAAGTGTTTGAAGGTTTTTTAGCTTAAGTATGGGCTCCGGGAGAGTCGTTAACTGGTTCATATATAAATAAAGTTCTTTGAGGTTTATTAGATTACCAAAGGAATCCGGGAGAGTCGTTAACCCTTTATCATAAAGGCCAAGTCCAACAATTTTACCGTCTTTAATGGCCACTCCAAAAGTCTTAATGCCTACATAATCTACTTTGGGAATAGATTTACCAAGCAAATTTTCGAGGTCATTTAGTGCAAGAGCTTCTGAGAGACTGACATTATATTTTTGAGTTAATGATGAATATTTTTGTTTAAGTTTGGAGATTTTAATTTGGATATTATTGATCCAGCCGTGGTAATTCAAGGAATAATTTTTATTTAGTTCTTTCAAAGTATTCAGTTCATTTAATGCCATCTCTAATTGAAGAGGATTAATGTGATTAGAGATGGAATTTTTGAGTTTTTCAGCCTCTTTCATCTTATTTTTTAATTTTTCGTTATAGAGGGAGTCCAGTTTGCTGAGGGATGTGGTGTCCAGGTTATTTTTCTCGGCAAATGTTCTAGCGTTATTGAGCAATTCCAAGATATTTTGAAGCTTTTCGGATTCCAGTTTTGACTTAATTTGGTTTAGCAATTGGTTGTATTGATCTTGTATTTGGCGAGTTTCTTTTAATTTTGTTTTAATATTATTATTAGTGTTGCGGATCCAGTCGGATAAATTAAGGGAATATTTTTTGTTTAGTTCATTGAGAAGGTCCAATTTAGTTAATGCGTTGTCAAGGTTATTTTGTTGAATTAAGGATAGGATCTCATTTTTCAAATTTTCAGCTTGAGTTTTCTTTTGGCTAATACTATTTTGGTATTGATCAATTAGATTATTTAGAGGAGCAGGGTTTAAGTTGTATTGTTTTTGATATTGTTGTAGCAAATTTTGAGCGGAGTTTATTAAATTTTCAGTTTCTATAAGGGTTTCATTTTTTAGGTTATTTTCAATTTCTGTTAATATTTTATTGTATTGATTAGTTATTTTCATATAATTCGATTTTAGTTCAGTAATCTTATTTTCGGTCTGTGAGATCCAGTCGTTGTAATTTAGGGAGAATTTTTCGTTTAATTATTTAAAAGAATTCAGGTTATTTAGAGCATCATCGAAATTATTAAGTTCAATGAATTTTGTGGTTTTATTTTTGAGGTCTAAAGCGGTTTGGTGTTTCTGGTTAATTAAGTTTTGATATTGTTTGATTAAGTTGGACAATGAGGTAGTGTTAAGTTCATATTGAGTTGCTAATTCTTGAGATTCTCTAATTATTTGGTCAAGATTTTTAATATCTTCGGAATTTAGTGCTGTTTCAATTCGGTTCAAATTTTCTTGGTATTTTTTTATTGACTTGACTTTTTGTATTAGTTTATCTATCCTTATCTCAAGGTCAAAATCGAGTAATTGTTCGCTTGCATATTTTTTAGCCTCATTGAACTTTTCCAGTGCGTAATCTAGGTTATTATTTTGAAGATTATATTCTCCTTGATTAATAAGATATTGAGTTCTTTTCCGTATTTTGTTAAAGTCAGAGCTTTCCGAATCGGGAGTTGAAGTTTGATGTGGCTGTATATCTGGCTTCTTTATGGAGTCATCTAGCTCTGATTCCTTTGGAGGAAACAAAATTTCCATAAATTTTCTGATAATTGGCTGGAAGATGGGATCAAACATGTAGTATTTTCTTAGCCCCTCATGTTTTTCAATTATGAGTCCGGACAGTAGTATGACATACCAGGAGTATTGTTTTTGATTAATAAGAGAAGAGAGTTCGTTTCTGGATTTGATAGCGTCCGGTTTTCTAAAAATTTTCAAGAGATCAGTTAAGAAGTCGAGTACTTCACCAATTATATTCATTCTTTCAAAGATAGTGTTTTCCTGATATTTCGGGTTATAAACAAATGGCATGAATTCCTCAATGTTGTCTGGATCTGGGTATTCGTTTCTCTGGTAAATAAGTCTTAGAACATAAGGTCTTTTAGACAGTTCATATAATTTTGGAGAAAATCGTGCTTTATCCAGATTATATTTAGAAATGGCGGCGTCCAATTGTTCATCGGAGAATCCGGATAGGAACCAGGAGATTGGGGTCCCTAATTGGTATTCACTTTTAATGTTATCAAAACTATTGTTCGGGTAGATATAATCTCGTAATCTGGACCGAACTGAAGTTATATAACGGTTATACTTCCAGTCGAGGATTCGAGTAGTGAGTAGAATTTTAATAGAATCAGAATATCCTTCCAAAAGTCCGGTTAATAAATTAATAAAAGGTTGTCTATTTTCAAGGGGGTATTCATCGAGTCCTTCAAATACCAGTAATATTTTTAGGTTGTATTTTCTGTAGATATTTTTACAATGCTCTCCGATAATTGTTGCAGATATTCCTCCAAAAATATCCTTTAGAATATCTTCATGCCCTTCATAAATGGGGATATAGAATGGAATGACTTTTTTTTCCAGTCTTTTTTGGATAGTAAGGTATATGGAGTGCTAGGTTTTACCCATACCCATAGTGGCCAGCATTAGGAACAAGGGTTTGGCTTTATAATCTAGGAAATTGTCAAAAACTTTTTCCAAATCATTATCCGGAACGTATAAGCTTGGGTCAAATGGATACTTCTCGAACTTTCCGTGAAGTCTGATTTTCTTAAGTTGTAACTTTGATACTTGAAAGAGCTCATTTAATTCAAGGTCGCTCAGCTTTTCCTTACATAAACCGCAGAAAATTTTGTCCAATTTTTTCTCTAAAAGATTTTGGTTTGCTATTACTTTACCGATCTCCGCGTTTGCTTTTATAATGCCGTTCTCCATGTTAGCAAGTTGATTTGAGTAGGAGCTAAGACATTCCATAAATTTTTCATCAAGGGTTTGAAGGATGGATTTTGTGATGTTGAAAGTTTTTTCCGAGAGATTGGTCATATTATCAAGGATATTTTCCTGTTCAACTGTCCATTCTTCAAATATATCTTCAAAATGGTCTTGTTTTCCTTTGAGTTCCTGGAGTGTTGCATTTAATTCATTAATAAAAGGATATATCACGTCTTGAATACCCAGGATTATCTGATTTTTGAGATGTTCTTGTTCCTGTATAGAACCTTTATTACTTTTATTTTTTTCAAAAATTTTATCAATCAATTCATCGACGACTTTAGCCTCGGAGCTTGAGATCATACTGATAATGTCTTCGTTTATATCGTCGGGTAGTGAAATACCAATATTTTCAAAATAGTTGACTAAACGATTGACGAGTGGAGCGACTAAAATACCCAGACCGACTCCACCAGTTGCGATGCTTATAGCGATGGGTACGCTTGTTTTAACAGCCCATTTTCCGGAGGTTTTTAAGGCGGCTACAATTTTTTGATAAGGAGTTTTCTTATTATTTCTAATAATACCATTATCGGTAAGTTCAAAATATTTTGATTTATTGAAGGATTTTAGTAAATATTCCCACTCGTTAAAATCGTGAGGTAAACTTAATGCTTT
>CAZYEE010000210.1:0-7080 GCA_964646355.1 uncultured archaeon
TATCTAATAATTTATAACTCGAATTATCTATGTAAATAAATAGATATTAAAATTAAATGGTTTTTGATAGAAATATAATATATTAATATTTGATTAAATAAAGAAAAATATTGTTCCTTTTTATTAAATAAATAAAAAAATAAATGATTAAAAATTAAAAAGAATTAAGATTTGGTAATTATTTTAGTTACTTTTTCTTTTTCTTCGTTTCTTTTTCTTCAGCTGCTCCTTTTCCAGGTTCTATTTTTTCTAGATCAACTCTCAGTTCTTCTTCGATTTGAGCCCAACGTTCTTCTCCTACAAGGCTAGAAATAAACTCATGCCTGTCGACTATATCTAATTCTTTAATTTGAGACATATAGATTGGTAATTCATCATCAGATATTCCAGCTGCTTTAAGTTCTCTTTCGATCAAGTCCATAGGAATCTCGGGCAACTTCTTAATTAATTCTTCTTTTTCTTTCTTAAGTATTGATGGTTCCCAGATTGGTTCTAATTTCTCTTTTGGTGGAGCTTCCGGTGTTATTCCAATTAACTTATATCTACGCACCATTTCAAGGTAAATTAAGTGATCCCTTGATTTCATTACTCCAGAGGCTACCTTTTTATTTTTCTTTATCTTGTTTATAGACTCGTTTATTTTTCTTATTGGATATGGAGTTGTTAGGAATTTATAGCTCTTGTAACCTAGATATACACCTACAATAGCGCCCACAATGGACATTATTATTAAGATGGGCATTGTTAATGGTCCAAAAGGTCCTGCAGAATCGATGTTAAACAGAATCGTCGCATCGCCTTGTCTTGTACCATATGGAACACTTACATATTGATCAGGTAGCTCTACTCTAAACTCAATTTCATGAGCTTTTGCTTCTAGCCAGCTAAATAACGAAGGCCAAGTATTGATCTCCCCAATATATGTACCATTTCCTAAGCTTTCAAGTTGAAACTCTTCATAAACGACTTCTGGACCTAATTTCACTCTGCAATATACTCTGATATTAGATCCATAGATAAGAGCTCTATGCTCATTATAAGCATAATCCCATAGATTTATTCTAACTTCTTGTTTATCTCCTTGAGTACAACCTGGGGGTTTACCAGCCCACTCAATCAATACTGGAATCCTAACTATCTTTAGCAAAAATGATTTTGAATAACTTGCATAATTCTGTTTTTTGAATGATACTTGAACTTCATATGGACGATCATATTGTAATGCAGGATAATATGTAGGAACTGAGAATGAAACCGAACCATTCGCGTCAGTTAAGGCCCAACCTTTATAAACTGGAAGGCCAAACCATTCTGGAATTATCCATGAAACATTTACTCCCCCAATAGGGGCTCTTAGTGAGATATTTACATCTATTGGTCGTGGAGAATCATCTAGCAGTGTAACAGTAAAGTTTAACAGATCGTTACGTACTATTTCAGCAGTTCCAGACCATCCAGTAAAGTATAAATGTGATCCTACTGGATGTAGCATATCTATAGTTCTTGCTTTTATGAAGAAGCTCCATTGGTTAGTATAATAAGTATGTTTGTGTATAACACGGTCTGGACTTGGAGTGGGAGTAGTAAATCCAATATCTGTCGCATAAACTTTGATATAGAATTCTCTACTCGTCTGTCCGACTGGTATTGAGAAGTTATCTGCAAATTGAGGATCATTTGTATCAATAGTGTCTGAATAATATTGTCCAGGATAGATTGATTGATTAGATGGCTTTAAGTATCCACTGAAGATAATGTATGGAGTTCCTCCAATATAATATAGAATCTCATAAGCGATATCTACACTACCAGATTTGTTCGTTATTGGTACATTATTAGTCGTATCGATATAGGAAAATGTAACATTAATACAATCACCCCAATAGATATTATTGCGATCAGGGGTGAAATATTCCAGACTAACTTCCGCATCATTTGGTAGCACAATCAATTTTAATGAAAATACCGCCTCTTCCCAATTATATCTGCTATCTTGAATCTTAAATGAAGAAATCGTAGAAAGCTTAAGTTTTATGTCATATTCCGTACCGACTTCTGATGAAAATATGGTAGGAACAGAAGTCACGTTAATATCAAACCGATATAAGGAATAATTTGTAGGACCTACTTGTCGACATTTAATTGGTGCGCCTCCTCTAGAGGTCCATCCAGATTCTTCAAACGAGACATTTCCTAAATGAGTTCCAGACATGTTTGAAATGAATGCGCTACCATTTGGAATCGGATAACTTGAACCACTTGTTACTGTTGTATCATTTATGAAAACTAAATAAATTGTTAAAATTCCTTTATTCCAGCAGAAACCGGATGAATGATTGTAAACACTAGAATCATTCCATTTTACATCTACTCTTAAAGATTCATCCCAGGTCTTATTTGCCATATTTAAAGTATTATTTAGGGCTAATACTGTTTGGATAGTATTTTTCGCTGTACCTACATCAATTCTAAGACAACCAGTCATTTTTAATCTTGAAGGCAACCCTGCTTGACTGACATTAACACACCAAGCTGATTGAAATCGTGTTTCATTATCAGGTTTGACATCGATTGTGAAATTGAAATAATAGAATAAATTTTCGTTGTGATCCGTTGCAGGTGTCTGAAAACTGACTTTAAAATTGATACCAAATGAATCTTTATTTTCAAATGTAATATTTTCTATTCTTGGTCGAGGAGCGGGTTCGATCCAACTACTCTTATTCAATGTCTCATAATGAACTATCATTCGTCCATTGGTTATTTTCGTATCATTATTTAGATAAATGCATTCAAATGGATCTGTATTTATATCATTTTTATAATTGTTTTCATATCTTCTTCGAGATAGATCTACAAATCTAAACTTGATATATTCAGAATTTCCTTGTGTAATTAATGTTTCAGCAAATTTTGGATCAGTACTGCTCATTGAGATATCGACCCATTCCATTTGAGTATCGGAAATTATGAATATCCACAGTAAGAAGGAAACATTATAATGATATGGTTTGTTGAACTCGATTCTTAATGTACGATTTCCTGGACCAATTCTATTAACCAATTCAGAGGTATTAAATTGGAACGTATAATTTCCTTTTTGTGTTTCATTAATGAAGATAAGATCTGTTAGATATGTATTTATTACTTCTGGATTTGAACCATTATATGGTTCACCCAGATTAGTGAGCCATCCATAGGTTCCAGGATCTTCAGTATATTTATTCGTTAAATTACCTTGTTGATCTCCATAGATTTCAATCCAAGGTATAGCATCGGATACATTGTTATCGTTCGGAGGAATTAAAATATTATCCCACCATGGTAATGTAAATGTGACATTTGTGCCGTCTAAAATAACCCTATTTGAAATGATGAGCTCTGATAGATTAATATGCGTTTTTCTGATAACATTTATAAATATATAATTGAACCCCACTTCCTCTGGATTATTTTCTGATTTCCAGGAAAATATTACCATATATTTACCGACACTTGTAATATTGAAATTATATACAATATTTAAACTAGTCGTGGTAATCGAATTTAATATTGTTAGATTCCATAGCTCATTAGTATCTAATCCATATTCATTTTTCACTCTGTAAATTGATAGATTACCTTGACTAGTTATCC
Organism: uncultured archaeon; assembly: GCA_964646355.1. GTDB lineage: Archaea > Asgardarchaeota > Lokiarchaeia > Helarchaeales > HEL-GB-B > HEL-GB-B. The sequence continues at coordinate 3,637 of CAZYEE010000210.1, forward strand.
AAGCAGTCCATGAAGGTTGATTTATGGTTATTTGAAATGTAGTACTATTTGTGGGATTTAATGTGGTTCCAGCAGATGAACTAATAGTTGTAATGTAATTAACCCCATAACATTTTAGTTCCCATCTTCCATCCCGTTTTGTAACTGGAAATGGATTATACATTATCCCATTTGGAAATTCACCATAGAATCTTACCGACTTTTTGGTATTATCACCCGGTGTCGGTTCCGTAATCTGTAGAGGGGTGCTATCAACACCAAATCCCTCTCCAGGTCGCCATACCCCAGATGGATCAATTGTCCAATCTCTAGGAATATAATATGTGAACTCATAGGTATTTATATCACTTAAAGTAGTGTCTACATCTACTGGATCAAAATAAATCCACCAAACAATCTCCCCAGTTTCCGAATTTACAGTATAATTTGTAGTGGCATAACTATTTCGTTCATATGTTGTTTGAAAATCGTAATCAAATGAAATTTGATATACAGAACCTGTAAATCTAAATACAAATCTTGTATTACCACCTAATGAAACAGGTGTGCTACCAGATCCATATGTTCCTCCAGATACTTGGAAATCATTTAATGTATTTAAATTACGAATATACATCCCAATATTAGAATCTCCAGGATCTAATAGAACAACTATTTCTAAACGTATAGCGTCCAATAGAATCTGTGGTGTTGATGCAAGAACGATTTCATCGAATATATAAAAACCAATTTTAACTTCGATTCCATTAACTGCAGATGATGTAATACTAGATGTAACGTCTAAAGCAGCTACTTTCCAAGATGTATCAATATCTGAAGTATATATTCTTCCGGAAGTTATTTCAGAACCATCAATGTAAGTTCTAATGTATGAGTTAGGTAAACTTGATAATGAACCTACTCGTTTATAAGCGAAATATAATGTAGCTTTTGTTGGTGGAATTTGTCTTCCTACAAAAGGCATTGAATTTTTGTAAATATAAAGATATGAATTCTTATTTATTTTTTTAGTATATGTAAGACTAAAATATAAATAATAAATATTTCCGTAAACATTATCAGCACTCTCAAGAATATTTCCTTGACAATAAATATCAATACCTATTTCTAATATTATAGATGTCGCTGTACCAAAGTAACTATTAAATAAATCTGCAATATTAGAAGAAGTACTTCCTAAAACTCCTGCTCCTCCGATACTATCATGATGATTATCTACCTCTATGGGAGTTTGGTCATTTGGATCCAACCATCTTAAATAATAATTAACATAGTCTTCACCATTTTCAGCTCCAGATTCACAAGTATCCCAATATGCATAATAGATAACATTTGTAGCTTCCCAATCCCTTGGACTTAAAATTGGTACAGTTATATACCATCGAACTCCACCCTTTGTACTTCCAGCAGCAAATCCTTTAGTTTGATGTGCATAATATGCATGCCCATGTCCACAATTACTGGTACTAGTTGTCCAACCATCTCCGGAATTTGGATAGCCCCAACCTACTCGACTTGAACCTCTAGTCCATCCAGGATTTGTAGATGAATCTCCAAAAATTTCGTTCACTGTTCCTGAAAATCCATTCAAAGTTATAGTAAGACTTGTTGTACCATCATCAGTCGACGTATAGAAGTTATCTGTAGAAGAACTTTTACTTATATCTGTTGTATCACCCCCATTTCCCATACTCCAAGAATCTGGTGATAACTCATATATCCAATTTCCAGTTTCGTATAATTCTGTAATTGAGATTGAGCTCGATCCAATTTTATCTATCCATCCTGCAGGTATTTTAACACTTAATTCATCAGTCTTAGTAATCCCCACTTTTATTCCAGTAGTTATAGCAGATCCACTTTGATTAAAACGCATACACCATCCCGTCTCACCTGTTTCCTCATGAACTTTTACAAGAAATCCATTGGGACCTGGATTTAATGTAATAGTAATTGAATCATCGTCCTGCACTAATGCTCTTCCTGTTGTATGATTAAAAATAAGTTGTCCATCTTTAAATACCCAAATTTCATCATCAGAACCTACCAGCATATCTACGACTCTTGTAGTAGAAGAATTTATGATAAATGCGCAATAATAAGTAATATACTCCAATTCTCCAGTACCAGCATCATTACGTTCAAAAACATCGATTCCGATATACCAATTATCCGATTTCCAGGGAGTCCAAATGTTCTGAAATCTTCCAATTTTCCTAGCGGCGCCAAATGTGTTTTCTGAATATGGTAGAGGAAATTGGTCATTTAAATCAGAAAATCTTCGTTCATCAGGGTCATTACTCAAGAAGTTAGCTTCTAATAGGAATCCAGCGGCATCATAAGAAGTAATCATACAGTAATCAATGAAACCATCACTTCGAACATCATGAAAACTTCCAATTTCTCCGGAACTACTATTATCTACTTGTTCATAAACAGCAATATTATTCCCAGTTCCACTCATTTTGTAATTTGAATAATTAACATCCTTTTTGACTAAATAATTTCCACTATCACTATAATAATCATTTTGATCATCAAGTCCGCCTGGAGTTGTAGAATCAGTGGGATTTCCGAATAAATTATTGTTCTTCTGAATAAATAAAGGAAACATTGAACCAAAAATGGAAATTATAAATGATGATAATATTAATACTGCGAAAAATTGTTTTCTATTCATATTTACACCAATAATTTATTATGATTTAAAAATTGATTAGTTTTAAATTTGAATTTAATTTAATTTTGATCTATTTTTATTAACAATTAATATAAATATCTTTTGAATAGGTTTATTTTGAGTTTATTCATTATAGATAAATGAATTTTGAAAATATTTTACATAAAAAACATTTTTAAAAATAAAACTGGAAAGGGTTGTAAAGTTTCATTTTTTAATTTAAGAACTATTTGAGAATTAAAATTATAAGATGTCATTATATTTGATTATAAATATAATAGAAATAATATTTTGGTTTTATATTAAAAATTGACATGAATTACATAAATTAATTATTCGTAATATCACAATCATTTATTATTTATATTTTTTCACTAAAACTAAAAAAATTGTCATTGGAAACTAATTTCGTAGAAATTTATTGCTTGTTTTATTATTAAGAAATGAATATAAATTATTGTATTCGGAATTATTTCTTTTAAATTTGATTTTTTAATTAATATAAAAGGACAAAAGGATAAAGAGTAGAAAGAATTTCTGAAAATAATTGGATCTGCTTTAATTTAGATACTTGTATTTATACAAAATTTGAAAAGAGATTAAAAAAAGTGATTAGTTGGTGTGTTAGTAGACCAACATGAAAAAATTAAATTTCACTGACTAGGGAGTGATGTAATTGAAACTCAACACATTTTACTCCAGATTTTAACATTTCAATTCTATCTTTTTCTGGGAGATATTTACATTTTTGTTTTGGATTATAT
>CAZYEE010000211.1:0-6920 GCA_964646355.1 uncultured archaeon
GTATAAAAATTAATGATATATTTGTAATTAATAATTTTTATACTTCAAAATAAGATAAAACAAATTTCTGAAAAAAAGTTTAATTAACCAAATTCCATTTAGTTGATTCTAAAATAATTTATTGCTCTACTTATCTTTAAAATCACTATTTTTTGTTTAAAATTTTTAATGTGATATAGAAATCGTTTAAAAAAACATGAAATAAAGTAATACACTCTAAAAATAGTTAAATATTTATATTAAAGATTTTTTAAAATATTAAACTCTAATAACATCAAAAGAAGGAAGATTAAATGAAAACCATGAAAAAAAAGCAAAAAATGCCTATATTTGTTATTTCATGCTTAATGTTATTAACAGTAATTTTATATCCATTAGGTAGAATTAATTATATTTCTGATATTACAACCGATCAAATTTTTAATAATGATAATGAAATAGAATTACAAGGTTTAAGTATTGACTTGAACCCAATACAATTATATATTATAGATAGGGAAGTAATGAAAACTAAAATAGTTGATCGTAATATAGTTAATCCGGACTTATTTCTATTAGAAAAAAATTCCACTTCAATTTTTGAAGTATTAACCTACTTAAACGGCTATGATATCAGCTCAATTTTTAACATTACGATTAACGCAACTGGTTTTGGTATTGGAGATCCAAATAATGATCTTAAAACAGATATCGCATACTTGGATAATTTCGTTAATGGAAAATTAGATTTTCATTTTTATAATATATCAACAAATGGTTATTCATATTCTGTTACATCAGCCATAATTTCCGGCTCTACTGATCCAGTTGATGCTTTTACTATTACAGAATTCTTACATACTGGGCAAATTGATGTGATTTGCTCATATACAAATGGTATCTATAGTTATTACTGGAACCAATCAGCGAATAGGTTTATAGAAGAGGATTCTATATTAGTGGGATTCCCATTTTTTTATACTCCATCAATTATGAAAGCTACTGATATTAACGGCGACTTTCAGAATGAGATAATAATGTTCGGAACGGGAGATCTTTCTAAAACTTATTTTGTAATTTTAGAAAAAAATGAGACAGCACCGAAATTTAAGACCACTTTTAAATATATTAATACGACCTCTGTAATTGTTGATTTTATTTTTATGGACATTGATAATAATAATAAGACGGATATTTTGGCATTAACTTCAACTAATTTATATGTATATACACAAGATTCCTCTGGAAATTTTTCAAGCGAAGTGCCCGCACCATTTTCAAGCAGAAATTGCAAAAAAATAGATTGGGGCTATTTAGATAAAAATTTCATTCCAGATATTATAATAACAAACGGAACTCATATGCTTATATATTATAACAGCAATTTTGACAAAAAGCCCGAAATTTTTACATTAAATCCTTTAGTAATTAACGATTTTACTATAGGGAACTTTAAAGATGATGATTATCAAGAATTATTGCTAACTGTATTTAATGGTACACACTCTGAATTACTTTTATTTACACAAAAAGAAGCTTCAGAAGAATCGATAACAGAAACCCTAGAAATAGTTGTCGAAAGTGTTTCATCAGGAGCTCTAGCTGGCATAACCGCTGTAAGTTCCATTATTCCAGGTTTCACGGGCGGTGAGTCCACTCAATTTAGTGCCCCTATAAGTTCTGAGGGTGCAGCAGGAGAAGGTGATGTAATTAAATACGGCGCAAAATCTGACTCAAAAATTAATTTAGGGATTAAAAAACCAGGTAAATGGTTTAAAAGAAAAAAATTCAAAATGTATATCACTTCTTTAGGACTTGGATTAGGGTTAAGTATTATATTCATGTTTCTTTTATATCCAATAGCTATTTCAAGTGGATGGCTAGTAATAATGGGTGCAATTTTAGGGCCCACTGGGTTCTTTTATGGTGTATATGATTTTATGTATATAGGACTTTATCAAAATAAAGGGAATTTACTAAAGGCCTATTATATCGGTAAGAAGAAATTTTTCTGGGATGTTTTTAGCTGGGCAAAACCAATTTTAACTGGCTGGTGCTTTTATACGACATTCAATTTGCTTTTAACATTAACTCTATCAAATATCTTTTTAGCAACGATTCTATTAATCACGCTTTTAGGTAGCATGGCAGGACTCTTGATTTTCTCAGTTTATATTCTTAAAGTAGATCAGATGATTGAGGTTGACGATATTCGTAAAAAGTCATTGGACAATATCAAAAATAAAAAAGATGGATCATCCAATTAAAAAAAGGCATACCGTTAATAAGCACTAAATTAACGCAATATTATAAAATTAAATTAATGAATTCAATAAAAAACTAAATTCCTAAATCTAAGCTGATGTATAAGAGATTAATCGCTTTTCTACTTGATTAACATATAAAAATTTTTTTATTCTTATCCTTAAATATCAAATATTTTTTAAAAAACAGATTATTTTTAAAAATTCTTTTAATTTGATTATTTAAAAATTGGATTAAGATTGTGAAATAACTTTTTTCTGAAGCTCTATTAATTCTTTAATTCCCTTCCAAGAAAGATCGATTAGTTTATTGAGATCATCTTGAATAAAAGGAGCACCCTCAGCGGTTGCTTGAACTTCGACTATTTTTCTTGATTCTGTCATAATACAGTTTAAATCAACACTGGCTCTCGAATCTTCTTCATAACATAAATCAAGTAGAAATTCACCATCCACAATTCCAGATGAGATTGCAGCTATGGGCTCAATGATCGGGTCTTCTTCAAAAATACCCTCATCAAGCAGTTTATTAACCGCGGCTCTTAATGCAATAAAGCTTCCTGTTATACTAGCACATCTGGTTCCACCATCGGCTTGTAAAACATCACAATCTACTATAATAGATCGTTCACCGACTTTATTTAGATCGATTATTCCTCTTAAAGCTCTTCCAATTAGTCTAGAAATTTCTTGAGTCCTACCATGAATATAGCCTAATCTACTCTCTCTCACATTTCTTGTGTGAGTAGCCGAAGGTAACATACTATATTCAGCTGTTAACCACCCTCTTTCAGACCCTATTAGAAATTTTGGTATTTCTTCCTTTATAGATATATTACATAAAACTTTTGTATTACCTTGTATTATTAAGACCGAACCTTCCGGATATATAATATAGTTGGGATATCCTTCAATACGGGTCTCTCTTATTTCATCATTTGCTCTACCGTCAATTCTATTCATAATTTTAGCATCCCATGAATTGATATCTCAATAATTTAAAAAATAATAACCCTTATTATTAAAAAATTTTGAGAAATATTTATTTAATAAGATAAATTTTGAAACTCATTTTTAGAAAAATAAAAATTTGAAAAGATTTTTTCTGTTAGAATAATATGATAGGATTTATTTTTAAATAAATAGGTCTTTAGATTAAATTTATTTTAATTATCGTTCTAAATTAAATGAAATAGTAGTAAAAGAGATAATAGTAAAAAATAAGCTGGAAATTTTATGGAAATAAAGCTGTAATTATTAACATGAAGAATGTATATGATTGGATGAACAGCGGAAAGAATGTTAATGCCATGTTATTTATTGTTGTAACAAAACTGCCGAGGCTGGATCCTGCTGTATCTTTGCAGGGATCTCCTACAGTATCACCAATAATTGCTGCTTTATATGCTTCAATAGTTTCGGGTTTGGATTTATCTCTGAGGGTTTTACGTAATTTTTTAGCATTGTCCCAGCTTGCACCAGCGATATTTAAAAACAATCCCATTGCCCCACCAGTAAATGTTCCGACTATTAGAAAAGCTCCTGCAGTAAATGGTCCCAGAAAAATACCCACTATAATTGGCATGATTATTATTAATATCGATGGTAAAATCATGTTTTTTAGAGCTGATTTTGTACTAATATCAACACAAATATCATAATCAGGAAGTACCTTGTTTTCCATAATTCCAGGCTTTTCTCTAAATTGTCTGCGGACCTCTTCAATCATATCAAATGCAGTCTTTCCTACAGCTCTCATTAACATAGATACAAACATAAATACCGTTATAATTGCAAAAATTCCACCTACTGCAATCTGAGGTAATCCAATATTTATAATCGGATAAAGACTTTTGTTTTCAAGTAATTGTAGATATGCAAATATTGTAATGAATCCGATCGTAGTACCTGTGATTATTGAAAATCCTTTTGTTAATGATTTTGTACTATTTCCCGTGGCATCTAATTTGTCAATATTATCCCTTAATTCTGGCTCTAAACTCGCCATCTCAGCGATTCCACCCGCATTATCTGATATCGGTCCAAAACCGTCCATAGATAAAATGATACCAGTTCCAGATGTCATTCCCATAGACATGATTACTATTCCATAAATACCTGCAGTTTCTATACTTGATGTAAAGCCATTTTGATATCCATATATCAATCCCATACCATATGAAATTAATATAAAAATCGCAATGATCGCCAGTGGAATGAAAACTGCACGAAGACCATTCGCCATCCCAGATATGATATTGGTCGCAGCTCCCGTCTCTGACTCTTTAGAAATCTCTTTTACTGACTTTGAATCAAAGCCTGTATATTTTTCTACCAATATTCCCATAATCAAATTTGCTCCAATTCCTAGCACCGCTGCAATAATGTACCACCCTGAATTAAAAATAACATAAATCATTATTATATAAAATAATCCAATTAGTATGCTGCTTAAATATAGTCCTCTATTTAATGTTCTCCATGTATCTTTTTCAGTACTTATATTTTTACTAGAAACGACAATAACATATCCAATTATTGTAGCAATTACAGTCCAACTTCTCAAGATAAACGGGAAAAATATAACCATTTCTGAAATATTAACATCGGTTATAAAAGTCGCCAAAGCTATACCTAAAATCATTGATGATATTATCTCCGAGGTCAGTGTTTCATAGAGATCAGCGCTTCTACCTGCACAATCTCCAACATTATCACCTACTGCATCTGCAATAACCGCTGGATTCCTATGATCATCTTCTGGAATTCCTGCCTCTATTTTTCCTACAATATCAGCTCCAATATCTGCGCCCTTCGTGTAAATTCCTCCGCCTAACTGAGCCACAACCGAAGTGAATGAGCTACCAAAAGCACAGCCAACGATACTCATCATTACCATATTGTATGACCAGCCTAGCAAGAAATAGAATATCGAAAAAGTTATTACTATCTGGATTATATTTACTCCAAATACTAGAAAGCCCATTATTGTTCCGCCATTAAAAGCTGTCTTCATGGCAGCTAATAAACTATTTTTCCCTTGTAAAGTCACTCTCACATTGGTTCTGGTCGCTAAATCCATACCTATAAAACTTGCTAATAATGAAGTAATAGTCCCAATTACATATGAAACAGAAACAGCCCAACCTAATGTAATCCAAATTATTATTGATAGAATAGCAGCAATTATCAGAATAGTAATAAATTCACGTCGAATATATGCCTTTGCTCCAGCTCTGATATATTTGAATATTTCATTAGCCTTTCCTTCACCAGTACTCAATCTTTTAATCCTAAACCATAAAAATATTGCAAATAATATTGCTCCAATTCCACCAATAGTTCCAATTGACAGAAAACTAATTGATATTAAGCTCATTTTTTATACCTTTTGTAGTAATTAGTTTTGAAAATTATAAATAAGCCAAATATTTTGTATTTTAAAATTTTTTTATCAGATAATACATATATCAAAAATTGTAAAAAAATCTTTATAAAATTTTAATAAAAAATGATTAATAGTATCTAATACTAAAATGTTGATTATAAAAAATATTTACCTAATAATCGAAATTATTTTTATAAACTAAAAATTATTGTCTGTAAATTTAAAATTACAATTCATCTATTCTGATATTTTTTTCAAGAGCGGTATCTATTATCGTGACTAATAGATCAGCGATATATTCTTGCAATATTGTTCCTATTTTTTTGTCATCATAAACTTCTCGAAGTTCTTCAATATAAGCTGGAATAATTCTACTTAGAAGATCGGTAGCGGCTCCTAATACATGATGAATTGTTAGATTTTCATGCTTATCAATAATATCTATCCAATCTTCTACTAACTTGTTTGCTTCGGATAAAAATTTTTTAAATTCTTCATTTAATTCCTCATCAAATTCTTCGTCAAATTCATCATCTAAATCATCATCAAATTTTTCATTAAATTCTTTGTCAATTTCTATGTTATTCTTATTTTTATTTTCATTATTATTATTATTATTATTATTTATTTTATTGCCAGAATTTTTGTCAATTTCTTTATTATATTTATTATTACTACTCATTTATTCTACTCCATTAAATTAATATTAATAAAGTAATAAATTAATTTCAAGTTTGTTATTAATATCTTTTTTGATTTTTATTTTTTATATCGAAATATTTCTTAATTTAATTATTATTTTGATTTGATTAGATTTTATATACTTAATATTTGATATTTTGATTCTTATTAGGTTATTTTATTTTGAAGATTCATTTGACATTTTGATTCTAATATATTCCTTTTATTTTAAATAAATAGGAATTTAATGCATCTAAATTATAAAATTTTTGTAATTCCTTATCAACATTTATGTTATTTCAATAACAAATTATATCATAACGATAATTATAATGATTATAAATTGAATTAAATTTTGAGGAGTTCAACATTTTAAATTTAAACATTATAAATTAGTAATGAAAAACAGTATAAAAACAGCAAGCTTATATGGAATATTGAAATATAATATAAAACGCCTAACAAATTTCTGTCGAAATTAATTTCCAATAAAAATCTTTTATTAAAGTTTCTTGAAAAAAGAATATAAATATTTAAAGTTTTACTATTAAAATTGAGTTTTTTGAAATTCCACTGCTAAGTAGAAATTGGGAGTTTTAAATATAAAC
>CAZYEE010000212.1:0-6869 GCA_964646355.1 uncultured archaeon
ATACTTTCCTTGAGAGTCTGGTTATTATAATAGTAATTTCGGGTGCTTAATTCTACATTTCCTATTTTAATTGTACCGTTCCAAGTTTTTATATAACCTAGAACGTTTTCTATTGAATAGCCCCATGTATGTTGTTCATGATCTTCATTTTTTACTATCTGTACATCTTTTGCAGTTCCTTTTACTATGTAAAAACCATTAAATGCATACTCACTCCGTACTTCTACAGAATTTACTCGAGAATCGCATATGATATTAAATGAAAGGTCAATTACTTTACTCCAGTTGAGAATGCGTCTATTTCTAACGTCAAGACCACCCTGTCCAAAACGAACCACAATCTGCATTCCAATTCTAGTACTGGTCCCATCCTTATAAGTAAAGAACATATTTTGGTATAGAAAATCGCCTTGTCCTTCAAGAGTATTAAAATCTTGTTGATACTCTAGATTCACTTCAGAAGTTGATATATCTGAACCTTCATGCCAATCTGCTTGAGCTTCCCAACCAGATTTAGTAATCAATGTATTTCTATCGGTTAAACCAGCGGAATTAATAGGTTCATTCAAAATACCTATAACAAACAATCCAAGAATTAATGATAAAAGAACTATATATGTGAATTTTCTAATTTTCATACTACTCACACTACTTTCAAGTAAAAATACGTATAATTAATATTGATTCATTATCAATTTGATTGAAGAATCATTATGAAATTAAAAATAAAAATATTTTAGTATATTTATGTCAAAACCATTTCCAAAATACGTAAATTCTATAAAAAAAGAATGTAAACAATTTTTGAATATTTAAAAATAAACTAGATTTTTTTTTCAAATATATCTTTCATGTCGTTAAAAGTGATTTGAAATTTGTTAGTTTTTCGAATTTTAATAGAATAATAAGGATTGCACGCTTTTTTGATAATTTTAAGGAAAATTGAAATTTAATAAAAAATTCTTAATTTAAAGATAATTAATTTATTTAATTTTTTTTGTAATTTTTATATTAAAAGATTTTTTATATTCTTTTATTAGATATCATGAAATAATTTATTATATGACTATATACAGTTGAAAGATAGCATAATTTTATTTGAGATATTAATTTTATTTGAAATATTAATTTTATTTCGGGACATTAAATATTATATATTCTCGTTATTTTCATTTGAAAAATTGATTTTTTAAAAAATATAATTAAAATATAATTAAAAGGAATAATAAAATTCCATATCCCTTTTTATTTCAGATTGAGATAACAGTTTCACATCATAAGATTTATAAAATTTCCTAACTTGCGAACTAAAATTTTTGCCCACTAGAATTGCTTCGTCAATTTCTTCTGCATCCTCAAGCATATGCTGAATTTTTCGTAATACATTTAATCCAATACTTCTATGTATGTCACAGACAAAAATTCCAATCTTTTTTTCTTTCATTTCATTTGGACGTTTCTCGGTAATAATGATATCAAATTTATGGTGATTATCGACGTTATAATCGTAATCTATTTGTGAATAACCGTTTTTTCTGAAATATATATCAACTAATTCGCGTAATGATTTATTTTCCATAATATTCACCTAGTAATTCTTTGTATAAATTAGATTGATGATCTTTATTATTAATCTAAATAACATATATGTATTATCTAAAAAATCTACAAATAATACAATATTAAATTTCGATTCAATTAAGTAAATACTTATTTTAAGAACTTTTTACGGTTTAATCATGATATGTATAATTTGCAAGGATAATGATCAATTGACCGTCAGGCACATTACGTATTATTATATCTCCAGGTTCTAAAGGTGGTGGTGGACCAAATTTAGGTACAACAATAAAAACAGTTTCGTTATATTCTTTAGCTACTTCATCTGGATCTCCTGATTTTTTGCAATCCAATCCTGTGATCAAAATAGTGAAATAATAAATTCCAAGATCTTCAATTATTACAATAGAACCGCTCAATGAACTGTTTGTATTCACATAATTTTTCAAATATAGTAAATCTTTTTCTCCAGCTTCAGTTAATACAGGTCTGAATGCATATGTGCAAAAATTTTGTGTTTGGATTACCATTGATATAGAAAAAAACCCAATAATTATTGCAGCGGCAATTTTCTTTTTTCCAACATTCAGTTTTTTAATAGCATATCCAATAAATAATGATATCGGGACAAAATTCATAAAAACAAACCGAGATCTCCATTCCATAGGAATAAATGGGAGTGATAATGCGAAACTCATCAAGAAAATTGCAATTAGAGTCCCTTTTATTCTATTGATGATCTTTTGATTTTTATCGTTTTTATAAATCTCAAAACAAATCAATGCAACTCCTAAACTCACTGGAAATGTCGTTAAGAATGTCAATAAATCAATCATAGGATTTGGTTCGTAAAAAAATCCTATCGGATAATGACTAATATATGGGACTAATAAATATACAGGAAAATAGATTAATAGAAAAAAAGCTATATACTGAATTTCTTTGCGAAATTTTTTTCGTCTGATGATATCGATTATTATTATAATTGCTCCAGTACACGTAATTAATAATAATATTATAAAAATTGGCAGCGGCAAAATCTCCGTCTCCATTGGTGGTGGTGGTTTTTTAATGCTACCTAAATAAATACTTTCTAATATTCGATTATTATGAATAATAACCGACTCTAAAAGGTTATTAATAAATGAATAAATTTTGCTAAATTGGTCGAAATAATCGGGAACTATTAAATATCCAATAATAAAGGTGATTCCAACTGAGATAACTAAAAATAAAATGAATTTCGTATCTTTCCATGAAAATTTTCGGTCCGTAATAAGCGAATATATTATTGAATATATGAAATATATCGCTACGACACAAACTGCAAATCCAGTGGGATAGATGTGCGTAAACATTATCAAAATGAAAATTAGATAAGAGATTGTGTAATAAAGAACTTTCTTCTTGAAATTATAATCTTTCTCACATGTATTTATAAAAATATAAATGAAACATAATAAAAAAAGAACCCCTGCTGCATTCTTTACAAAATCTCCCATCATTCTAAATAATAACGGATTGAAAGTAGAGATGAATGCTCCAAACAGAGCAGCAGCACCATTTTTACTGAATTTTTTAACAATTAGATAAACTGGCACTGGAATTAATGAGCAAAGTGATACTATTCCTACTTTTATAGCCAAAGTTACATCCCCCAAAATCAATGCCCATAATGTAAAATAATAAAATACAAATGGATTGTCATCTGACCACATAACCCCTGTTTCTAAAATATTAATTACATTTATATCGTAATATGCTCCATCTACTCCATATGAATATGGACAAACTAAGAATAAACTAAGCTGAAAAATAAAGGACGCGATAATTATTGCGATAAGTATTAAAAATTCATATTTTGATTTGATGAAATTTTTTAATACTTCTATTTTCAAATATGTTCACCAAATAATGTTCTCATAAATTAATATTCATCAAATTTTTCCTAACTGATTATTAGAATTAATACATTTTTGTTTAGTAAAATAAACTAATATTAGGAGATCACTCTTATATTAGTTAAATTCAAAAAAATAACTCATTATATTCATCCTTAAATTCTTCTTCATCCATAAATAATATTTCAAATGTAGATTCGTCCCTCTTTTTTACTATATTTAGTTTTTCAAGCTTAGATTTGGAGCTTTTTGATGAAGTCTTTTTATGAGTTCTTTTGGTCGTGCTTCTTTTTCCGGTGCTTTGATTTTTCTGTTTTCCTTTTTTATTCTCTGACTCGCTCATCTTGATAATTTGTTTCATTTGGATTTTTTAATTTTTATGGTAATATCGAATTTTGAAATTGAATTCTATTGGTATTTGAAAATTTTTTGATTAAGATTTGAAACTAGAATTTTTTTGGAGCTTTAAATTAATTTACTCTGGAATGAATAATGGTCCTTAATTGATTTTTGAATAATGTAAAAGGCGTCGTCCCAGTATTGAATTGGTATAACACTCATAATTGAATTTAAGCTTTTTTATAAATTTAATTATCAAATACATTTCCCTTGTTTGGATAGACCAAAAAGTTTAAGGAGCAAATTATCAATCAGACTATTAAGAAATAAATATCTAAAATCATTTTAATTATCAGATATGATAGACTAAATTTATATGTATTTTCAATAAATCAATTTATTTTAATGATGGATAACAAATTATAATAAATTATGACCTAAGTTGAGGTATTATGAATATTTTTTCAAATTTCAAGATAAGTAAAAAAGCTTTTTTTGAGTATCTACTATCTTATTTGATTGTTTATTATTTCTTCTATTTAATGATTCTTTATATGGATTCATACTTGCGTGTAGATGTTTCAGCAAATATTATTTTTTATGGAGTTTCAGTAATTACAGCAATTCTAATTGGATATATATCTGATTTAATTAAAAACAAAAAATATTTGGTTGGTTTATTACCAATAGTAATTTCAAGCATATATTTATTATGTTATCTATTCGATTTTTTTCAGACTATTCCATATCTTACATTTTTTCTATTTGGTTTTGGTACTGGTCTAAGCATTATAGTTCCAACTTATTTTGCGGAAATTACAACTATTCGGGAAAGAGGCAGGGTGCAAGGTGCTTGTGTGGCGTTCCTTTATCCGTTATATTTCATTGAAGGGATTTTAAAAGGATTCAATAGTCCAATTCTTTTATTTTTGTTTATCATCATGTCATTAGCTTTACCAATTATTTTTGCGGCATTTCCCTCAAAAATTAAAAAAGAGGAACGGATTGAAAACTCAAACTTTTCTCAAATAATAAAAGATAAGCCATTTTTATTATACTCTATTTCGTTCTTTTTCTTAATAATTGCATTATCTTTTATCCAAATTTTAATAGATAATACCTCTGAGTTATTTTATACCGCATTAATTTTCACAATTTGTCTGAGCATTATAGGTGTGATAGGTGGTATTCTGGCTGATAAATTGAGCAGAAAAAGGACTATTTTATTCACATCCATTATTATTGGTGGTAGTTTCTTTATATTTGGATTATTTCTAACTGATTTCAATTTTATCTCGATGATACCCGTGATAATTTTAGCTTCAGCTGGTAATGGGCTCGACTTGATGATTGAACCAGTTATCTGTGCGGATTTTGCGGGCACAAAATCAAGAGGTAGATATAATTCGCTTCTATTTTTATTTACCACAATGGCTGCATTTCTTAGTCAGACTATTTATATTTATTATATTTCCACAATTACCATAATCAATTTTATCCCCCAAATTTCATTAATTGTTATTTTCTGCGTGTTATTAAGTATCGCACCTCTTATTATAGTGCCTGAATCTATTGATATTTCTTTATCAAGAAATGTCAAAATCATGGGAATTTTTATAACATCACCAGATGGACGAGTACTCGTAGAAAGTGATTTTTCACCATTAAAAATTGACTCTACACTAGCAATGTCTGCATTATCAGGAGTTATCACCTTAATTAAAGAAACTTTTAGGACTAAAAAATTTCTTAAAACCATCGATTACGAGGATGGAAAAATTATGGCTGAATATGGAATGTATTCAAATGCATATCTTATAGTAGATAAAGAAACTTATGATGTTCGTCAAAAATTAAAAAAATGTCTTTCTTTATTTGAGAAAAAATTCGGAAAAGATCTTGAAAATTGGACAGGTGAATTAACTAAATTTCAAGTTGCTTATAGTATTATTACAGAAGTATTTGGTTTTTATTTATGAAGATTAATTATTATGTTGCTTTGATCTAAAAATATAGAAATAATAATGATATAGAAATAAGACTGGATCGAATAAAATTATGAATGAAACATTTTCCACATCAAAAAAGGTGTCTTATAAAAAACTAATTCCAGGCATTATTGCTGGACTTATTTTTATAGGCGTGATACTTTTTCTTTCTGCTGGCACCATTTTTTGGATAGAAGGTTGGATTTATTTAATTTTTTTTGCTGTTTATTTTGGTGTTTTAACTATTTATTCTAATAAAAAAAATCCCGAAGTAATTCGATCAAGAAGTAAATTCAAACCAGAAAAAAAATGGGATATTATATTAATGACTTTTTTAATAATAGCTATTTTTGTAAGTTTTTCTTTATTAGGTCTGGATGCTGTGAGATTTAAATGGTCTCAAGTCCCTCTTTTTATAAAAATCATGGGATTTATTGGTGTTGGGCTTGGGTTATTTTTAATGGGGGCAGTAATGATAGAAAATGCATATGCTTCTAAAACAGCTATTATTCAAAAAGAGAAAAAGCATAAAGTAATTACAACCGGACCATATAGATTCATTAGACATCCCTTGTATTTAGGATTCATTACTCTTCTTATTTCACAGTGTTTTGCACTGGGTTCATATTGGTCATTGATTCCCGCATCCATATCTGCTATATTGATTATTATTCGCACTTATTTTGAGGATAAAATGCTTAAAAAAGACCTGGACGGATATCTAGAATACACAAAAAAGGTAAAATATAGATTAATACTTGGAATATGGTGAATTAGTATATTTTGAATGTCTGTTAGAAGAAAAATAATAATATACGACTTATAACAACTGGCATTATCAATAATGGAAGCCATGCATAAAATGCACATTTCCAAAAAGTCCAATTCTTACTATTTTCCCATACTCCAAATTTTTTTGAAAGGAAATCGCCAGCGGCACCAATTAAAGCAATTATGATTAAGATTATCAATATCCAAATAAAATCAAAAATTGGATAATCTATTAAGGTTCCAATGAATATGCCTCTCTGCCTTAAAAATTCTGGGAATGTTGAAAAAATCGATAATTCGAAACCTCCAA
>CAZYEE010000213.1:0-6856 GCA_964646355.1 uncultured archaeon
TATAATTTACTTCCTAAATTTCCCAATATTTTTAAGAACCAATTCAGATTTTGTCTAACCCTCTTTATCATACTCTCTTAAGGTTTTTTTAAATTATAAAATATATTTAAATTATAAAATATATTCAAAAATAATTTCAAATCTTGGAGAATTTTATAATATATTCACATTTTTCATCTCCACATCCCATACTCTTTGTGGTAGTTATTGAAAACTCCGAATATTTAAATTTTTTTGGATTCTTATATTTTCTAAGTTCATTTAGAAATGATTCTAAAAATAAACCAACTATTTCACAATAATGATATTCCCTCAAATCAATTTCTGGCATTCCTTGACATAGCATACAATGTTTTGTGCTTAATATCAGCATATCTTTTTTCAATTTAACTTTGTATTTTGTACCCCATAGCTTCATCAAATGTTTTACAATAGTTTTTAAATTATTACTTTTGGGAATTTTTATTTTTAATAATGTTGTTGCAGAATTTCTTGCAATATTTGTTAAATGTTCATAAAATTTATCTCCAGTAGCAAGAAAACATGTTAAAACACCAGGATAAACCATTTTCATTAATAAGTCGCTCATTTTTACATTAAAATACTCCACAACTTCTTTAGTATAAATCAAATCATCCTCGGTCATTTAATTCACTAATTAGAATGATTTCAAATAATCTAATTAGATGGTAATATAAGTATTAACAAGTTATTAGTTAGGCTAGAATAATTATAAATAAGTTTCGAGGATTCTTTTTATGAGTAAAATAAAAGAAATTTAAATTGATTAAAAAATTTAAAGATCTAAGATAATCAAAATTAAAAAAAATAAATAGAATCAAAATTATTGAAAATTTAGTTAAATAACTTTATTAAATTACGGTGGATAAAAAACTGTATAAATATGCTTACCACCTTTCAATGGTCCTTTTAATAATAATTCCATCTCTTCATCTGTAAATCTTTGAGTAAGTTGTTTCCAATCTGGTAATTTTCCAGGTGGATATTTTTCAAGAATCATATTAATAAGCTCTTCAAAAGTGTCTAGAATTTTATCAATTGCCTTTTTAGCTTTTTCAGGGCTTGCTTTTGTTTGGCATCCGACGCAACCTTCAGGATACGCAGCAAACTCTGCGGGCCCTGCACCAACTACTCCATACCACGCAATTGGGCGATGTAAACAATTACCAGCTTTATCAAAAAACTTAGAATCAAGAAAACCCCTTGGTTGTGTGTCTGTTAATTTAGATTTATCGACGAATTCTGGAAATAATGCCATCGCAAATGAGGTTTCTACTTCATCAGCGTGTACAAAGGTTGTATCAAAACCACTTTCTAGGTTTCCAACATCTTTTCCTGATAACAATTCAGAAATTCCATGATACCAATTGTAATTTAGAATAATACAAGGTACTTGATACCTTTTAGCAAATTGATGGATAGCTGAGGGAATAACATATTCTTGTCCGTGGTTATTAAAGTAAATTTGTTTTCTAAATCCCATATTCCATAGCCCTGCCATTATTGCTCTTAATTGACCGATAAAAATATCTTCTGGAATAACAATTGTACCTGGCATTCCCACATGATGAAAAGGATGACTCCCGTACCAGACGGGCGGTGCGATTGTGCATCCAGTTTTTTCCGCAATAATTTCAGCCATTCTTGTGCATTGGTATGTATCTTGACCTAAAGGACATGAGGGGCCATGATTTTCAACCGACCCTACTACCACTATAATTAAATCATTTTTCTTTAATCGATCTTCTACCTCTTTAATGCTCATATTTTGAAGATACAGTTTAGGCTCTGCACTTTCTATTTTACCTTTTTGAGGATAGTTCCATTTACTCATTTGGCTCACCTTTAATCGTTTTTATTCTAATAATATTTAATTGAACCATTATTTAATAAAATAAAATATCAAAATAGATTATAATAGAATTTCAATTAGAGGATAAAATATCAATATATTGATATAAAATGATGATAATTAAAATTAAATATTATAGAAAAATTCCTATTTATCAATGATTACAGATATTTTACAGTTTTCCTTGTCTGTTTGTAGTAATTTCAAATTTTCAGGCACCTCTTCGAGCGAGATCTCTTTCGTGATCATAGGTGAAACATCACACAATCCCGATGCCATTAAATTGATTACATTTGGAAATGTGCCATGTCCGCTATGACCCTGTGCACCAATTATCTGAGATCGTTTCACTTGAAGGTACTCACCCCAAATTGACATTTTTTCATCAGCTCGTGCGACAATAACTATTTTACAGTTAATATTTTTGCATTCCCAGATCGTATTCAGAATATCATTCATGACTAATGAGGGAAGTCCAGTAGCTTCAAGATATAATTTAGCTCCTTCACCATCAGTAAGTTCTTTTACTCGTTCAGTGAAATTCTCTTTCTTGGGGTTAATAATATAATCGGCACCCAATTTTTTGGCTAACTGAGCTCTTTTTTCAATCGGGTCTGATACTATACAAATGGCAGCACCTGCTGTTTTCAAAATTTTCGTAGCTGCAATTCCTATTGGGCCCGCACCTAATATCACAACATTTTCACCCGGTCTAATGCCTCCACCACGTTCAATGACTGCATTATACGCAACTGAAGTAGGCTCAACAAGACTACCCAGTTTAAAAATGTCATTGTATCTTTTTTCCAGCTTTTTTAAACTCCAGCATAATTTAGCGGGAACTGCAATATATTCTGCATATGCTCCATCAATAGAGAAACCAATTTCTTGTAGTCTTTCACAATGATTAGGATAACCATTGCAACAGGGTGTACATTCACCACACCATACCATTTCCTCCACGGTTACTGGTTCACCAACCTCAAATTTTTTTCCTGTTCTTTTAGAAAATGCTTTTTCCCCAACTTGAACGATTTCACCAGAAAATTCATGCCCTAAAATACATGGAAATGCTGTCAATCCAGGATAAATTATATAGCCATCTTCATCTGTTTGTGCCATGTGAACATCTGAGCCACAAATTCCGCATCGTTTTACTTTAATTAATACCTCATCTGGCTTAATTTCAGGTATTGGCTTTTCAACTACCTTTACCTCTGGATATCTCCAAACTTGGGAGCCCAAATAGGTTAATCTTCCTTCAATATCCTTGCTTCCCAATTTGAATGTTTTTTTAGGATCCCACCTAGCATTAAGCTCAACAGCTCTCATACTTTGCATAATTATAGTTACATTTTTTTAACTTAATTTATTTATTGAAAATGTAGAAAAAAAAGGAGTTTGGTGATTATATGCCAAAAATGTTGGCAGCTGTGTTTCATAAGGAAGGAGAGAATGGCGGGATAATTAAATTAGAAGAAGTAGATATACCTGAAATCAAAAAAAGCGACGATGTACTTATCGAAGTAAAAGCTGCTGGAATTTGTGGAACTGATATCAGGATAATGGAAGGTGCACATCCAGCTAATGATAATATAATACTGGGCCACGAATTTTGTGGAATTGTAAAGGAAACTGGGGAGGATGTTATTGATCTTAAATTAGGAGAAAAAGTTGTCATTGATCCAAATCTTAAATGCGGTGTTTGTTCTTCATGCAGGTGCGGACAGGATAATATGTGCGAATTTCTTGCTAAAGGACAAACATTCGGTATTTTTAGAAATGGTGGTTTTGCTAAATATTGCGTCATTCCTCGGAGAGCAATATACCCACTCCCTCAGGATATTGATATAATAAAATCAGCGCTTATCGAGCCTATATCCTGTGCAATTCATTGTCATAACTTAGCTGATGTAAAAGAATGTGATAATGTGGTTATAATTGGTGCAGGATCGATGGGATTAATAATTGAATCAATATTACGAAAACATCCGCTTAATCAATTAATAATGATTGAACCCATGGACTATAGAATCGAAAAAGCCTATGAATTAGGCGCAGACTATGTAATAAATCCAATAAAAGAGGATCCAGTTAAAAAAATATTTGAATTAACCAATAATATTGGTGCTAATGTAGTGATCGATGCAGTCGGAATATCTAATACTTTTGAATTGGCATTAAAAATCTGGGCAAAAGGAGGCAAATTAATTCTTTTTGGACAGGATTCACGGGCTTCCGGAACAATAAAACCTAATGAAATAGTTCGTTGGGAACGCAAAATTTTTGGCTCTTATATTTCAAATGGCTCAGACTATTTGACAGCTATAAATATTGTCTATAAAAATTTAATAGATATAGATAAATTGATCACTCATATAATCTCTCTAGATAAACTGATTTCTGATGGATTCCAATTAATGAAGGAGAAAAAATGTATCAAAATAGTAGTTAAAAATTAAATTAAGGAACTAAATAATCTATCTTTTTCTCAAGATTTTCATTAAAAATTGCTTTTAATATTAATATCTATTTTTAAAATTCTGTAGGAAATTAAAAAATTAAAAAAATTCATCAACTTACCAAAAATATTCGCCCATTAGCTATTCAAGATATTGAGCTGCTGTTTTATCATCCTAGAGAATTTCTCGCTTTCTACTTCTAATTTCACACATTCATTGTCCCATTCAGTAGTATTTTTACCTCTCCATATTCCAAATATTTTAAAAGATTTTGATGCTTTTAATCTAATAGCCCCATAATATATACTGGTTAAATAAATTAAATCATATAGCTGTTCCCACGATACTTCATATTTAAGTTCTAAATTGTCGAGTGTAGGTACGTCAAGATAATATGAGATAATACCGGGATTTCTTGAATGTTCGTAAAATTGTCTATCAAATGATAACAGTAATAAATCATACCCCTTATTATGTGTCTGTTTTTTTAAGTTGTTTATTATTTGCAAATCCATATCTTCATTATCATCTTTTTCTATTTGCGAATCAAATAGAGTAAAAGAATTTTTCCTTATTTTATTAAATTCAATTCTTCCAATATGACGTTTTCTTGAATTTAAGGTATCTTGATTCCAAAACTCTTGAAAAATCTCTGCTTTATTTTTTACTTGTTCATTTAATCTATCTATCATAGATTGGCTAATTTTATTAAAAAATTTGAGCTCTTGGATTATTAAATTGGATAAAACAAATCCAAACTTTTTAATATCCTTATTAAAATGATTTAGTAATATTGAATAAATCCTGTTCATAAAGCAATTTGTATCAAATCCAATAAAAGTTAATCTATCACCTTTTAATGGATCTGCTTTTTTAATATCTTCAAATTTTTTGATAATTTCTGTCCAATTATTTACTTTTAAAATACCAGAACCAATTAGAATATCTCTAATAGTCTTATATGGTGGAATTATATTCTCTAAATTTGTGAAATTATTAATTATATTATTATATTCATTTTTTAAAATTGAAATTTTCAAAAAGGACTTATCATCGAAACTGATTTCAAATAAATCTCTACCCAGTAAATATGAATATAAAGTAAAATTGGTCTCTTCTTTATCATATAAGATATTTAGGAGTAATCCGATTTGATCAATCGATAATACAAATGAACTCATGATCATATCAGCTCCAATAAATTGATAAGTTTTTGATATTTTAATGGTATTAAGATAAAAGGAGTATCTTGATACTTTTTATATTTTAAATGTAAATAGAATAATTTTTTAACGAATGAATTAAATTTAATAGCGCATTGCATTGCAAAACTTGACATATATTTACGACCAGGAGTCATATCAATTGCAACTTCATTCCCTTCTAACTTTTTTACTAAATCAATAATAGTTTCTGCAAATTTTGTTATATCCTCTTCATCTGCATCAATAGATTCTATGATCGGGTTTTCAATACTATATTCTTTTAAAATACGTTCAATCCATCCTTTTACTATCTCGAAATTCTCCTTTGTCGATGGATCCTTATAACCGTTATTAAGTAAAAACACTTTTTCCGGTACAAATTCATTTTTAAAGCAAGCTGCCCAGAGTGGGTTTATTACGGCAAATTTACTCCAACCCACTGTTGATATCCAAATTTTCATAGTAGATATTAAATTACCATTTCAACTATATAAATAATATGAAATTAAGAATTATTTAGGATTTAATTCATTTAGCATATTATTTCATTATTAGAGTGATATTTTTCGAATCAACATGATTTTTTGAAAAATTTAGATAAAAATTAAATAAATTTTGAAAGATTAAGAATAAATAATAAAATAATAATTTGTGATTATTCTATTTATTAGAATTATTTTCAAAATGCTATTATTATCAAAATAATATTCAGAAAAAAGCTTGTAATTTTTGAATGAATATTATAATTTTATTTATTTTATATTCAAATACTGGGGATTTTATTCTATAAATAAATTTATAAATAGATTACATTTAATTTGTACGAGTATTACTAAACTAATATGGAGTAATACTCTCAATACAGGAGTAAATCAAATTGAATAAGATAAAAAAATCATATAAATTAGTAATAATAATTCAATACACTTCGTCTCAATTGGTTATCGATGGACTAAACATATTTAATAGTAAATATAATGGGTTTTTTAATGAGTTTAGAATATATTATGTAGATGATATAGAGAATGGGAAGATATCGGAAGATAATTTTATTATGGATTTGAGAACTGCTGATTTAATAATGATAGATGTCCGCTCAAATAGAATTACTGCAAGAATACTGGAAAATGAACTAAAAGATAGATCCGATGTAAATGTAGTTGTGCTATTAAGTGCGGGTTTTGAAATAATGAAAATATCAAGGTTGGGAAAATTCCATTTAGGTACTTATGTTAAGAAATTTATAAAAGAAGACACGAAAGAAGATAGAAGAGATTATGAGGAAGAATTTTTTGAAAGGGAAGAAAAACAAAAAT
>CAZYEE010000214.1:0-6805 GCA_964646355.1 uncultured archaeon
ACAATAACAGATAATGATGGTGTAATTAAAAATCCATATTATAACGGTCTCGTGTTGATCAATTATACAGCAGAAGATGCCTTAACAGGTATTCATTCTGAAGTAGAATTATATGATAATTCCTCAGGTATGACTTGGATTTTAAATTCAACAAGCAAACCAATCCATTGGAGCACAACGATAGCAGATGATGGAACCCATTATATAGTAGTGAAAGTATATGATAACGCCGGAAATTATAATACTTCAAAAGCTAAATTCATAATAATAGATAATTCAAACCCATCAACTCCGAGCATTACAAATATATTCGATAATTATGGACATAGTATATCAACAGGAAATACTTTTAATGGAACAATTACGGTCGTTTTCAATGCTTTTGATGCAATTTCTTATATATATATGGTCCAGCTTTATGACGGAGTAAATTTAATTGCAACAAATAATTCATGGAATACCATAACATTTGACTCTACCAGTTTAGCAGATGGAATCTATCAATTGAATATAGTTGCATATGACTATTGTATGAATTATGCTACTTCATTTCCACCTACTCAAATAAAAATTGATAACAATCCTCCTCAAAAAATCTTGGTCCCAAGAAATCTGATATTTGAGGTAGAAGATACCAGTAAAAGAATTACATGGAAATTTAATGATGCATTTCCAGATAGATATGTAATATATAATATGACAGGTCATAAGGTAGCTTCTGGAACATGGGCTTCAGGTACTGATATTGAATTTGCGTTAGGACAACAGAAAATTGGTAATTGGTCATATAGAATAATAGTAAATGATTCAATTGGATTTTCAATTGAGGACATTGTTTGGGTCTGCGTTCAGAATAACACAATAAAAGCAGGAGTTAAAACAGTACTTACATACTCTGGATTTTATCAAGGTCTAAGAATCACAATTACATCAGATGCACCAGGAAATTTGAGTGTATTAGGCGTAACCGATCCATCAAATGGTAATTATCCAGAAGGATATTTATTAATAATGAATCAATTTATTAGCATTGTTTTTATCACGGATTATACAAAAACACCGCAGATTGATATCGAAATCACTATTAGAGTAAGTTCTGCTTTTATTCACGATAATAATATTGATATTAACAGCGTAAAAATTGCATACTATTCTGGTGGTAAATGGATATTTGGTGAGACATTTATTAATAGCACAAGTCTTGAATATACAATAAAATTAAATCATTTGACATATTTCGCAATATTTGGGAAAATATCTACTGGACCAACTGGTGGAGGACAACTATGGTTAATAATAATTATTATTGCAATTATTGGAGCTGTTGGTACTATTACTACAATCATTTTAGTTAGACGAAAACCCTCTGAAAAAGAACATATTACACCTCGTCGAAAGAAAGGAATTGATACTGAAAAATTAATTCTGGAACGAGACAAATATATTGATCTGGCTGAAAAAGCTATGAATGCAGGAGATATTAAAGAAGCAATCAGATGTTTTGAAAAAATTGGGCAATTATCTAGAGAACTCGGAGAGTTTGATATATATAATCAATGTGTTGATAAAGTGAAAGAATTAAGAGCATCTTTAATTTCAACAATTGCACCTCCAAAGCCCGTTGAAGCTCCACCTGGTTTACAACCAATTCCAATTCCTGAAGAAGAAGGTGTTAAAGTGCTTAGAGGTGGCGAGGTGGTAGGTGGTAAAATCATATACAAAGTAAAAGTCAAAAACAATACGAAATATAATATAACCGATGTTACCGTGTTCCTTATTTCATATCCACGAGAATGTATGGGATTAACCACTAAAGAAACAAGATCAGTACCTAAGATAGAAAGCGGTGGTTTTAGAAGTCTTGAATTTGAATTCGAGCCTCATAAAGATTGTGTTGAAGGTACTGTTCATGCCAGCGTGACCTATATAGACCACATGAATCAATCACACACTGTTTCTGTAGAGCCCTTTACAATACGTAGCGTGTGTGATCTATTAAGACCATATAAGGTCTCGGAAGAAGAATTTGATAGAATGATAATCGGATGGCAAAAAACAGGAGAGTTCAAGAAGGTAAATGTAAATATCTATGATCTATTTGAAAAAAGTAAATTGACTTTAGAACGTCATAATTTCTCGATTATTTCTGCAAAGTTATACGAAAGCGAAGATACACCATTAGTAAGAGGATTAATTAAGGCATTTGCGGAAGGAAAATATGCGGGTAAAAAGATCGGCATGTTAATAGAAATGATGGGTTATAAGGATGGAGCACTATCACAGATAAGAACAAGCTCAACATCCGAAGATGAAGGAATGATGGCTAGCCCCATAGCTGAAGTTATCGAAGATTTCCACGAATCAGGATTCTCACTGGATCAAATGAGCCCACAAGAACAAGAAAAATTCATTAAAGAAAAGTCTTTGCAGAGCTTGAGATATCTACTTGTGGTACATAAAGATACGGGTATAACAATTTACTCAGTTAACTTTAGCGAACATAAATTAGATCCAGATTTAGTAAGTGGATTTCTAAGTGCTATTAGATCATTTGGAATGGAATTAAGTGGAGGACAGAGTATCGGAATAAGAAAAATGGAATATGAATCATTAAAAATAGTCTTACAAGAAGGATCATTTATAAATGTGGGATTAATTCTAGATGATTTTCCTGAACAATGGCTTGATCTTAGATTAAAAACCTTCGTTAAGGCAGTAGAAAATCAGTATAAACAATATTTAGAGAATTGGACAGGTGATGTTAGACCATTTAGAGATATCGGAATCTTATTTGCGAAAATCTTTGAGATTCAAGAAGACTAATATTATACTTAAATTATTATTTATTTTTTAATCATCTATTTTTCAATTATTTTTTATTTATGTATACTAAGTTTCTTATTTATTGATTTTTATATATAATATTCGTCATTTTTTTATCATGTTTAAAAATCTTTTTCAATTTATTGATATCCATCATTTTGAGTTTACAAATGTGTTTATAATTTTAGTGCTTCTTTTAATACCTTAATATTGCTAAAATCTCGAAATACATAATGAGCACCATATTGTTTTAATTCATTAGTAGAGTAAATTCCTCCTGCGATACCAATTATTTTTATATTTAATTTTTCTGCTGCTTTTATATCACGAACTGTATCACCGAATAATACTATATCATTAATAGAAAATTTTTTATGATATATATTCTCAGCCCTTTTAATTGCAATTTTAATCAGTTCATATCGATCATGACTATCACTTCCAAATCCACCACCATAAAAATATTCCCAGATATTAACAGAGGAAAGTTTTATCCTTGCAATCTCTTCCAAATTCCCAGTAACAAGTCCCAAGGCATTTTTTGAATAAACATCTTTTAAAAAAGTTTTTACTCCCGATATTAGGATTACAGGATGCTTTTTAAGGAAAAACTTGTATTTCTCAATCATAAAAGCTCTTGCTTCATTAATATTTTTTTCTATAATTTTTCTATCAATATTATGGCGTTCTAATATCATATAAATAAGTAATTCATCAGTTAGCCCATGATGATTAATTTTCTCTATATCCGCATCTTTTACATTAAAAAATTCCCTAAACACTGAATTAAATGCTTTCATATGGGCTGTGTTATTAGTTGTCAATGTTCCATCTATATCAAATAATAATAATTTCATATTTTTTACTACCAATGCTCTGTTTCTATTTAATTTATATTATATTATAAAGATCTTTCTAAAATTTAAATTAATTTTACACGTATATTTCTAAAAATGATTCATTTCTCATAAATATTTGGTTTGGGTTAAATTCAAAACCTTTCGATAAATTATGGATTAAAAATAAAATTTGATTCTTTTCTTTAAAATTAAATTATTTAAACTTTAATAAAATATTCAAGGGAAATATTATAGATTTGGAAATATCGAATTTATAAAAAAGTAGAAAAGTTAATCAAATTTATAAAAATGTAATTAATTTAAAAATAACATTAAAAAATTATTTAATAAGATTTTTGATGCTGATTCTCGGAAAGAATACAACAAAAGATTTCGGAAAAAGTCCTTTTTTGTTATTATTGTTAAGAAATCCATCTATAAATATTCCTTGAGTAATTCTAGAAAAAATATAAATAGAAATTTTAGTATCGATAATACATTAAATGTACCAATCAAGATTTAAAACATAATATTTAATATTGTGATATAACAAATTATGAAAAATATTTAATAAATTTTTATCAACCATGTTCACAAATTAAAAAATCTTTTAACAAATTGATAAAATGATCTTAAAAGTTCATTAAAATTTTAGACTTCCGATCGGAGACTTCTCAATAAAATTTTATAAAAAAAGGGACGTGAATGGAATATGTTAAAAAGTATCCACGTTTTAAAAATGGAGAAAACAGGTCCGGAAATTATTTTAAATTATCCAAAATCAGGAGCAGTGAAAAGCGAATTAGAGAAGAAAATATTAAAGTTATTACCCTTTAATGCTAAACATGGAGAAATATTTACACTTACAAGTGAAGAAAAATTAGTATATTTAAGTTATGTTTTTACATTAGAAATAACAAAAGATGAAAGCCAAATTTATATGCTATTGGAGTAGTTTATAATCCACTTGAAGATTTTACTAATTATTCTGTATTTTTCCAGATATTAATAGACCAGATGGTTGACCAGAACTTATTAAATGAAAATATTTTACTTGAATTAGTGCCAAAATTATATAATGCTCTTAAAAGTGGGAAAACTAATATTGAAATAACCAAGAATGTATCAATCAACATAAATTTTGGTAGAAAACAACCTTCTAAGAAAAAGAAGACCCTAGATGAGCGACTGGATGATTTGTGGTGATTTTTTATGCAAGAACTCGAATTATTTTTTTTACTTTTTACTATTTCATATTTTATTACTTTTGGGTCATTTTTCGTTGAATTATACCTTACTTATGTGCTTAGAAAGCGTTATCGTCAACAAAGAACTACAGTATTGAGATATTTATTTTACACAGCGTTTGTGTTTACCATATTAATTATTCTAACAAATGTAGTTATTAATTTAACAGTAATGCAACTTCAGATGACGGTGGGTAATGAATTATTTATTTTAATAACATCAGGTCTTTTTAAAATAATCTATTCATTGGGTATGATTATAATTTGCTTATTTAATTCGTTTATATTTATTTTATTTTTAGACAGACCAAGATATGGCCTAAATTCATTAATATATTTGATTGGTGGTATTTTCATAGGACTAATAATATTGTATCCAATAGAGTTCACGGGGACTCCCTTACAAATGAAACCACCATTAACATACTATCCAAGTAACGTTATTTTTATTGCTATTTGGACTTTTGAGCTTATATTGGAATTTACGTGGTTTGGTATTATCACTTCCAAGAAAAACAAACCTCAAAGTCTACTTAAAAGAAAAGGATTTAGCTATATATGGAAAGGAAATATTTTTGGAATTTTAGCAATAATATTTTCATTTATTTGGCGATTAATTCCCGGAATTGTTGACCCAACAATGGCAGAACTGTTATATTTAATATTTTACTGGAGTTTAACGCTTATAAGTAATATATATTATACAGTTGGACTAATCATGCCCGAATGGGTGAAGAAGAGGGTTGTAGGAATGTCTTGGATCGAGATGCAAGGAAAACGACTCTCTTGACATATTTTATATTAATCAAAATATAATTTATAACAAAAAAAGATGGATGTAAAAATGAAAGTAAAAAAAAGAGATATAAGCTTGAAAAATTCTGATAAGAAGAGATACACATTAAGGAGGATATACAATGTCGTGGTTTAAAAAAATTTTTTCTAAAACCAAGAAAAACATTAAATTAGTAATGATCGGGCTTGACAACGCAGGAAAAACTTCGATATTAAATTATTTAAAAAGCGGCGAAATGACTCAAACTATACCTACAATGGGTGTTAATTATGAATCTGTAAAATTTAAAAACTTAACATTTAATTGTTATGACATAGGAGGACAGACAGCATTTAGGCAATTCTGGGGTGAAGCAGTACAAGATTGTAATGCATTACTTTTTGTTGTAGATTCAGCAGATCGAGAGAGAATAGAAGAATCTAAAAAGGAGATCATTCAAATAATTAAAGAATTTCTACCACCATCTGTACCTATTTTAATTATTGCTAATAAAAATGATATAGAAGGACATTTAACCGAAGCTGAGATTGCTAGAATATTTGAAATGCCAGAATTAAAAGAAAAAACATGGCATGTTCAAGAAACCAGTGTAAAAACTGGATATGGTCTAGTAGAAGCTTTTATCTGGCTCTATGAACAACTGACTGGTAAGAAACTAAAAATACCGTTCTCATTCACTGAACTGATAATATTTGATACAAATGGTATTCCATTACTTAATAAATCAAAAGTCCTAAAGGAAAGCACACTAATTTCAGGATTTCTATCAGCAATTAATAGCTTTTTAAAAGAGTTAATTCATAAAAAGTTAGATGCAATAATTGTAGAAGATTATAAGTTTATCTTCATTCATAGAAAAAATTTCATCGCCACCATAATAATTAAATTTAATGAGTCCGAGTCGGTCGTAAGAAAAACTCTTCAAGAATTATGCAACCTTATTGAATGGAAAGATCTTGATGAAATAGAACAGATATTTAACAAATTTATCATGGAACACATAAAATAATATGAATTAGATTATCGTCGTCTAAAGAAATACTATTATTACGAAGTTTTTACTCAGTATAACCGCTTTTTATCCTATATAATTTAAATGT
>CAZYEE010000215.1:0-6748 GCA_964646355.1 uncultured archaeon
GATATTTTAAGATTAAATTCTAATCATATTGAATAATTGACCAATATTAAAATTGAAAAAATCGGAAGCAGTGGTGGCTTATCCAACTCTAATATATTTAATGAAATAGTGGCAAATACCTTAAATATTCCATTATCTACCTACAAGATCTCTGAAACCACCGGCTTGGGCGCTTCAATTTGCGCTTCAATCGGCGTAGGTATTTATAAAAGTTTTGAAGAAGCTGTTAAATCAATGGTTGAAATAAAATCAATAATTAATCCCGATAAAGATATAGCTAAAATTTATCGAAAAGCCTTGAAAAAATGGGTAAAATTACAAAAATCATTATCCAAACTTAATTAAAAAATTACCTTTTTTAACTTCATTATAAAAAATGATAAAGAATTTAACAATAAAAAACGCTATTCTAAAATAATAAGACTTAATTCTCTTATTTTTTAATAATATTAATTCTTTTCAAGGAAGAAAGATTAAAATCATTATATTGCAGTCATATTTAATTAAAAATTTTTTAATAAGATCTTTTTAATAAAAGTTCATAAATTCAATTTCTTTTTATATTCTTCTAATAATTTTTCAAGCTTATCAGCTCGTTCCTTCTCTTTATCAGCTCGCTCTTTTTCTTTATCAGCTCGTTCCTTCTCTATTTCACTCCTTGTTTTGTATAATTCTTTTGTTTCAGGGTTTAAAATCGCCAACATATAATTAGGAGTTCCACTTTCGTGAAGTGTAGGTAATCTCAATAATCCTAAATTGAAAGGAAGTAGAGGACTTGTCCTTACTATGTTCTCTTCTATCAAATTATTATTTTCATCAAATAATTCGCCATTAACAGTAATAACTTTATATTTATCATCTTCAAGAATATGTACTCTTAAAAATGGAGGCCTATACAATGAAACTGATATATCATGAGTACTAAATATTACATAAACTGGGATTTTTAGCTCTTGGCATATATCGGCTGTGTATCCTAAATCTTTTAGGTAGGTACTTTTTGACAAAATATTGATTGCCATATCCGGGACTCTATTATTAAATTTAGCCGCATCATACGAAGATAGGGTGTAGTCTAATTTAAAATTCCTAAAATAGGTCAAGTCAAATTGTATGTCTATTTTATCCCCTTTAACGTAAAAATAGTGATGTAAATCCATGATTGGTCTGTCTCTGGGAAAGTTTGCTTCCAAAATTTCATAAATTTTCATAATACCTATAGAATGTGGTTCGCTTTCTCTCCGTCCCAATCTTGGTGGCTCTATTTCTGGATATTCAGGTGGTGCCATGTGTCTTGTACTAACAAAATTTCCATACTTTTTCTTAAGATATTTTATTTCATCCATTGCTGAATTATCGCCCATTTTTACCGTGCTCATTTGAATTTTTATATCTCTTTTATATTTTTTTTCACTACACTAAAAAAATTATCATTGGAAATTAATTTCGTAGAAATTTATTGCTCGTTTTATTATAATTAATAGAAATCTAAAAACTTGTTTGTTTAATATTATGTGATCAATAATTAAAAAGATTTCTATAGAATTGATGAATACCTTTAACAAAAATATAGATACTTTTAAAAAAACACTTAATTTACTCCTATTAATATAATATATAATAATTTGAGATTAATATTCTTAATATTTATTTTATAATTTAAAATACACAAAATTATGTTAATCTAAAATGATTTTACATAAAGAATAGTTTAAAATATAAGATTTTTTTATTTGAATATTAATATTTTTCTTCAATTAATATCCGAAATTGCTTTTCTATAAAAATTCGGTTAAAATTTAGGTTCATAATCTAATATAAAACCATAATTCATATTTGATTTATTGGTTTTTTCCTTAAAATTTACTCAAAATTAGATTTTCTATTATTATTTAAACATTTTCTATTAAATTTTTATTTTTTAAAAAAGAGAGTCTTCAGAGTCAGTAAAGGAAATAATAAGAAAAACGAAGATTGAAATTGCTATAGCGTGTGATCTATAGGTTTTGAATTGTGTATAATTGGATAATACAAGAAAAATATTGAAAAAAAGTATAAAAGACGAATCTGTAGCAATAGAAGCATATAATTTTTTAGAAACTCTTAAAATATGATATTCTCGAAAATATCCCAATGTTATAAAAGTACAAATTAAAATGATTTAATATTTTTGGAAAATTAATGAAATATTATTTATTAATGATGATAAAATAAATATTACACTTTTAGTGTTTATGAAAATTAATTGAAATATTATATATTTTAATTCAAAAATATTTGAATTTGATTTAAAATTGATATAAAAAATGGATTTGTATAAAATGAACGATAAAAAAATCATAATTCTATCAATAATTTGCTTGTTAATAAGTTCACTAATGTTTCAGCTTACCAATATAAATGTTACTGCTCCAATAACAAGTGATAAGAATTCTGATATTCAAACTTGTAGCAATTTGACAGATCCATGGGCATTAGAACTTAATGGGAGTGTTTTTTACTCAGTAAATGGGTCAGACCCCTGGACTTCTACGGGATCGCCACCTACAGGATATAATTTCGTTTCAACCGCTGCGGATAATAATAATACTTATGTTTTAACCACTGATGGCCAAATCTGGAGACATTCTAATGCCACATGGAAATCTACAACTTGGAGTAAATTACAAGTCTCTTTACCATACAAATCAAATGGATGGGTTTCTATAGATGTTTCTAATAAATATATTTATGTTCTAAATGCAAATGGTGATGTATATAGAATCTTAAAAGACCCTGGATGGCCCAATCCGGGAAGTTGGGTATTAGGTTCTAATTCTCTATCAACAACACCTCCTCCACTTCCAGCCACGCTGAACCCACCTGCTTTCTCATTTGTTTCTTTAGCAGTTGATTGGAACGACTCTTTCTGTTTTGTATTAAGAAATAACGGTGAAGTTTACCGTCATGTTTGTGATAGCTGTACCATTTGGGGTTTCGTAGGTTCTTGGACAAATCCTACCTCTCAATGGGAAATCTATGGTGGATTTGGTGGACTTCCGCCTTTAACCTTACAGCATGCAGACGGTTCTGGAAATTATTGGGGAATACCCTCTACGGGCTGGGTATCAATCGATGTATATGATAATTATTTTGAACAAAATTATTCTGTGTATGTTCTTCATAATTCTGGACTTGTTGCACGACACGTTAATTTACTGAACTGGGCAACTGATCTATGGCTTAGTCCAACTGAAAAATGGCTATTGGATCCTCGATGGCCAGTTGACTGGACTCTAATATGGGGACAAGCTACCAATTTCGTTTCTATTGCTTGCAATGACCTCGATATTTTCATTTTAAGGAACACTGGTGATGTGTTTTATATCCCGGAAGCTACGTTTAAAACCATGGCACCGCCATATAATTCTTGGGTTTGGTCTACTGGTTCCAATGCAAGTCCTTTACCGCTTTTAAAAGAATCCAAAACAACTGCTTTTTGCTCAATAGATGCTTGGAATGAACCTTTTGTTTTGAAAAATGACGGAAAAGAATGGAGCAATCCAAAATATGCAACTTTAAATCCAAATTGGATAGCATGCTGGGATAACCGTCAAAATAATGGGAAAGGTACATTGTATCCGAAGGTATTCTCTTATTCATCGATATGCGCTTATAATATGACTACATTATTCATTCTTTCACTTAATGGAACTGTTTATAAATCTAAAAATGCTGGTATTTCGTGGTATAAATTTGGAAATCTAGGTTATGGAAATGATAGTGGTTGGGTCTCTATTGCTGCTGGAAATTATAAAAATCATTCATACATTTACGCATTATATAGAAATGGAACTGTAGTTCGATTTTTAGCTACGCTATTTTCAAAAACAGCTTGGGGAAATTGTAATGTTATTGGATCTGATGCTTCTTGGGTCTCGATCTCCGTAGATGGAAATGCAACTGTTTATACACTTAGAAATCTTGGACTCGTAAGTTATAGATATCAAATTGGTATTTGGTTATCAAAGGGACAAACAATTAGCCCACTGGCTCACCAAGACTCCTCTTGGGTGTCCGTTGCAGCATATCATTCATTTTATTTTATGAGTTGCCTAAGAAATGATGGCGTTATTTCTGCCTCAACTTGCGGGTCATCGTCAATCTTTAATCTAGTGATGGGTATATGGAAGGACAGTAGTCTAGTTGCTCATTGCATTATTCCCTTAAATTACCTATTATTAACAAAGGATGGACAAGTACTTAATTTAACCCAAGGTTTAATTGGAACTATTAATGGGCGCACTGGTTTCGTGGATATTTGTTATTTTGTCGATAATATTCCCTGGAATAGCCCAACTACTAACATGGTCGTTTCAGATAAAGGTACAGATTATGTTAGTTGGACAATTTATGATGACGTAGGACTTGCCAATTATTCTATTTATGAAAATAATACCTTAAAAACTACTGGACTGATTCTATCTAATGGTTCAACTATTTCCTATCAAATTAACAAATCACAATCTTGTAAATTTAACTATAGAATTGTTTATCAGGATACTATGGGCCAGAGTAATTTTGATACCATTACTGTCACTATTGATTATTATCCATGGTCAACCCATCCAAGCGATATATTTGTCCAAATTTCTGGAAGCGCGTCTATTAATTGGACTTTATATGATGATAGAGGTTATAGTCATTATCAAATTCTAAAAGAAGGTAATCCCATCACCTCATGGACCCCTTGGACCACAAATTCTTCAAGCATTTCCTACCCAGCTGATACATCATCTACAGGAACTTTTAATTATACTATTAAATTCAACGATTCTAGAAATCAATTTAGTAGTGATACTGTGATGGTAACGGTCTACACTTCAAATGCTCCACCTAAATCAAATCATCCACAATCACCAATGACTGTTTATCTTAATTCTATAGCTTATATTGACTGGATTCTAACAGATGACGTGGGTCCTGGCTACTATCGTGTATTAATTAATGGTACACCTGATTCTTGGAAAACTTGGGTAAACTCTACCAATATACATTATAA
Source organism: uncultured archaeon (assembly GCA_964646355.1). Taxonomy (GTDB): domain Archaea; phylum Asgardarchaeota; class Lokiarchaeia; order Helarchaeales; family HEL-GB-B; genus HEL-GB-B. Next base: position 5,042 of record CAZYEE010000215.1, read on the forward strand.
AATTAATACAACAACACTTGGAACCTTCAATTACACAATTCAATATAATGATTCAATCGGAGTATTTGGAACTCCAAATACCGTGATAGTCATTATAAAAACCCAGCCTACTACAACTACAACTAATAAAATCCCAGGATTCTTATTTGGATTCATTATACTTGGCATTCTTGCATATGCAGTTCTAATTATAAACAGATACAAGCGTCTATCTAAATATAATTAATTATAAATAACCATAAAAAGTGAGTAAATTTACAAACTCGATAACTCTATATCATTCAAAATAGTAAGACTTTAAAAAATCTAATAATTTCAACCTATTTTTTTATATTCTTTTTTCAAGAGACTTTAATAAAAGATTTTTATCGGAAATTAATTTCGACAGAAATTTGTTTGGCGTTTTATTTTCTAAAGAATTTTTTTTCTAAAAAATTTTTTCCTAAGAAAAATCATTACTTTAAAAAAATTCGTCTTTATTATCTTCTATTATCTATATTAACCTTGATTATAATTATTATTCATCAAAAAATGAAAAAAATTTAAATGAATTTTAGATAGGATGTTAATTACATCGTAGTTCTCTTGTTTTATATTTCTTATTTAGCCGCAGCTTCTTTTTCCTTTTTCATCTGTCTTCCTATTTCAATTCCTCGTTTATAGGCTTTTATATTTAGATCTAGAAACTTTTCAGGCACAAAATCTTTTACTGCTTGCAAGCCAGATTCTTCACTGATGATGTCTGTTATACCTACAATGGCACCAAATAATATAACATTAGCAACAACTGGCTGTCCAAATTCTTCTCTGGCTATTCTCTGAGCTGGAACATCATATACTAGTGATTTTCTGTATTTTACCTTTTTCGGATTAACTGTAGTAGAATCAAATATTACTACTCCACCTGGTTTTGAATCTTTTTTATATTTCATGGCTGCTGCATCTGATAAAACAACCAAAATATCATATGGTGGAATAGCTCTTGGATAATCTACCATATCTTCGCTATCGTGAATAACCACTTCACCCCAGCAAGTCCATCCACGTGCAGCAGCACCATATGCTTCAGTCTGAACTGCATTTTTTCCTTTTTCGTATAAAATGACAGCTGATGCTATTAATTTGCTTAATGTAATAACACCTTGTCCTCCTAGACCACTAATTTCAATTTCAGTTCTTGTTGTCATATTATAAACCTCTCACCTTTTTAATTAATTCAATATATTTTTCGCTTAATTCTGGTTCTTTAACATTCTTGAATTCGCCAACGATTATTTTATCTTTTAATTCCTCTTCTGACAAACCTTCTGCCTTTTTTATAGTGATTGAGTGATCCTTGATCCATCTAAATACTTGTACTGGTTCAGCCATTTTATTTTTTCTTCCGAAATATGTTACACACTGACTTACAATATCTATAACAGCAAAACCCTTATGTTCTAATATAGCTGTCTTCATAGATTTCATTAATTGCCTTGGATGAGCTGTTGTCCATCTTGCAACATATGTAGCGCCTGCTGCTATAGCTAATTCTACCGCATCGAATGGTTTTTCCAGCATTCCATAAGGTGCTGTAGTCGCTTTATATTTTTCAGGTGTTGTAGGTGCCATCTGACCGCCAGTCATACCGTATGTTTTATTATTCAACAAAAATAGGACCATATCGATATTTCTTCTACATGCATGTACAAAATGATTAGTTCCGAT
>CAZYEE010000216.1:0-6713 GCA_964646355.1 uncultured archaeon
AAATTGGATTTTTAACCTTATTGATCATGGATATATAATACAAAAAAGGATAAATGATTGGATCAATAAGATTGATGAAGATAGTGGATTTATAAAGGATGTTTCACATAATATTAAATTAGAAAGGGAAGATAAGAAGAATTTGGATATTAAAAAGAAAGAATCTATAAAATAAATTTGAGGATAAATATTTTTAGATTATTAAATCGCTAATATTTTTTATTATATTCCAAATTTCTATTGTTTTTAACTAAAAACTTCAATATCTATTTCTTTTATGATCTGTGGAAATTCATCATCAGAATTATTTCCTTCATAATTTAGTTTACTTATTATTTTATGATTACCAATTACTATTCCCTTTAGATTGAAGACAAAAGCGAATTCTTCATTTGGCCCAAGAGAATGTAATTGTTTTATATTAGTACCTTCGATCAGTTTAATTTGGGGCGGAAGTTCAAGTTCTAATTTTAAATTTATTGCTTCTCCGCGTCCGATATTTTTAACAACAAATTCTAAAGGTACACTTTTCTCAAGTTCCCAAGAGAAATCTTCTATGCTTGGATAAAATTGAATTATGGGCGAACCTTGTTCTATTTTAAGTATTTTAGTAGAGCTCATTGGAAATTCATAAAATTTAGTTTTACAAATCATATCCATTTTTATTTTAAATTTGCCAGATATAATTGATGTTATTTTGGCTTTAAATTTTTTATTATTATCGAAAATCTCAGGTTTAGATAATATTTTTAACCCATGATCCAAAATTAAATCAATTTTTTTAATCTCAATATCAGAATTTGATTCTAGTACTCCAATTATATCGAATTCATCGCCAGCTCTGATTTCCTTTTTACTAATTTTAAGATTAATCTTGCTATTTAGAAAAACACCAATAATATTAAAAACCCAATTGAATAGTTCGGTTTCACCTTCCCTAAGACCAAGTTTAGGTATTTCATCTTTTAATTCATTGAATAGATTAATATCTTTTTTATAAATCAAGTTATTTAACTGAGTAACATTATTTAATATCAATATAGTCGATTTGCTCTTTAGATCTCTTGCGTATTTTTTAATATTTTTTCTTAAAAAATCAATGGACCTTTCAAAATCACCCACTGCCATATAACATAATGAAATAAAAGAGACAATCTCAAGGATTTTCTGTCTAATAGTACGGGATTCCTCTGCTTTTAATAATAATTCAATAACCGATTGATAATGCTCAATTGCATTAATAAATTTATGGCTCAATAATCTCAAATTGGCGGCATCACGCATTGTACTTGCAGCGTTCAGATATTGTTTTTCAATTATATAGCATTCAGCCAATTTTAATAGAACCTTTTCTCCTCTTGTTCGATCATTAATTTGAATAAAGTTATTGAATGCTTTTTTAAAGAATTTTTCTGCGCTTTTAAATTTTCTTTTAAATACCAATTTTTCTCCTTTTGAATAAAACTTTAAAGCTGCATCAATTAGTTTATTATTTTGTGTTAAATCTTTTTTTCCTGATTCCATATCTATAGATTCCATCATTATCAACTGGCTAATACATTTTTAATTCTATTAAATGCTTCAGCTAATTTTTCAACATTAATTGTATAGGCAATTCTAACATAACCTTCTCCCATTTCTCCAAATTCAATTCCAGGAATGGTTACTACTTTAGCCTTTGTCAACATTAATTCAGAAAATTCTTGAGAACTCATTCCTGTTTCTTTTATGTTTAGCAGATAATAAAATGCACCTTTCGTTAATTTGCAGCTGATACCATCAATTTTATTTGCTTCTTTATAGACAAATTTTCGACGTTTGTCAAATTCTGATAGCATTTCTTTTTGAAATTTAAAACTTTCCTTTTTGTTTCTAAGTGCTTCAACGCATGCTATTTGAGCTGCGGAATTGGTACAAGCTGTATTCATCTGATGAACCAGATTGATTTTTGAAATCAGTTTATTTGGACCAAGTAAATATCCAACACGCCAGCCCGTCATGGCATAACTTTTTGAGAATGAATTCACGATAAAAGTTTTATCTTTCACTCCTAAAGTTGCTATACAAACATGTTTCATATTATCATATACCAATTTTTCATAACATTCATCCGATAAAATTATTATATTCTTTTTATCCAGCATCTCAATTAACTCAGTTAATTCATCTTTTGTCATTAGAGCTCCTGTTGGATTACTCGGAAAATTTAAGATTATCATTTTTGTTTTATCAGTAATCTTGCTTTTTACTTCGTTTATATCAATTTTGAACTCGTTATCCTCAATTACATTATATGGTACGGGTCTTGCCCCTGCAAGTATTACTTGAGCAGGGTAGGTAAGAAAACCTGGATCAGGGATTAAAACCTCATCATCTAAGTCTAGGATGGCTTGACAAATATCATAAAGGGCTTCACAACCCCCACATGTGACTATTATATCATTTATTGAATAATTTAACTTATATTCATCTTCATATTTTTTGACAATTTCTTCCCTGAGTTCTACATATCCCATATTTGGAGAATAGCCCGTATATTTTTTATCTAAAGCTAATTTCATCGCTTCTTTTATAAATTCAGGTGTATCAAAATCTGGTTGACCAATTCCTAGTGATATTATATTTTTAACACCTTGAGCTAAATCAAACATCCGCCTAATGCCACTGGGTCTTATTTTATTCAATTTTAAAGCTGCATTTATTTCTTTCATTTGTAATTCAGCTCGAATAAGTCGACTAATTTAGATAGATTTTTTCTTTTAGACATATATATTATTTTGTTTAATTATCATTGCCTAAATGATTAATTTAATAAAAAAAATTTATCATTATCCAATATGCTTTAAAATAATAAAATAAAAATTACCATAGAATTATAATTTATTGCAAAAATAATGGATGGATCTTTGAAATTAATTGGGATTAAACTATTTTGTTAAATATTATAAAAATAAAATTATTGAAAATTAAAAATAAATTATTTAAATGAATAAATTACATCATTTAGATGAATAAATTAATAGTTACTATTAGTATTATTGTTAAAATAACAATAATTGCGATGAAGAATGCCAAGTTTAGATAGAAGGCGGTTAATTCTTCCTTCTCACTTGGGGTTCCATCGGGTTTATCTCCAGAAGTATCTAATAAGGATTTAATGGCATTTAATGCATCGCACCTTCCTTTACCTTGAGTATTTGGGTCAAGATGTAAATCTTTCGTAAATTTCATTATAATAGATTTTACTTCATGAGAGGGTAGGTCAGGTTTAAGAGACTTGATTAAAGCTGCAACACCAGCACAATGAGGAGTTGCCATTGAAGTTCCAGATGCTGAAGTATATTTATCACCTACAGGAGTTCCCATAAAGGTATTTTTTGCACGAGCTGCTACAATGTTTACGCCCGGAAAACAAACATCGGGTTTAACTCGTCCATCAGCAGTAGGGCCCCTGGAACTGAACCATGCGATACTGTCATATTTATCAGTAGCTCCAACTGTTATCACTTTTTTCGCACAGCCAGGTGTTCCAACCGTTTTTGATTCAGGACCACTATTTCCAGCTGCAATGCACATAACGATTCCCTTATCCATAGCTGCGTCTACAGCCTTGCAGACTGGATCAGTGCCATCACATGAACCATATACATTTGCACCGAGGCTTAAATTCATTACTTGACAATCTTGTTGAGAAGCCCAATCAATACCAGCGATTACATCCGAGAAGCTTCCAGATCCATTTGATGCTAAAACTTTTGCAGCAATTAATTTGGCTTTTGGTGCAACACCCTTATATTTTCCTTTAGAAGCTTTCCCGGTTCCTGCAATTGTCCCGGCAACATGAGTACCATGCCCATTCCCATCAATATTTTCTTTATCTGTACCTTTCTCTGTCGTAAAATCTTTTTGTAATATCACCTTACCCTTTAGGTCTGGATGATCTTTATCAATACCAGTATCAACAACTGCAACTGTAACTCCTTCTCCTTCAATACCTAAATTCCAAACATCTGGATTAACACCAATGAGTTTTACGGATTCATTGAGCATAATTTGTACTTCCATATCTTCTTCGATTACAGCAACATCTTCCATTACACTTAAATTTTCAAGAATATCCTTTGCAGTGGCTTCTACTGCCACAGCATCTATAATTTTATATACATATTTGACGTTAATGTCAGGATATTTTTCTTTTATTTTATCAGCAAAATTTTCGGGGTTTTTGCATTCAATAATAGCCCCAACTAATTCATCTTTTTCACTCATTGCTTGTAATTTTTCCAAAAAGCTTTTACGCTTAAATACATTTACATTTACCATAAAATTAACTCCATTTAACCTACTTTTATATCTAAATATTTAAGCTTATTTTTATTATCAATTTATTAAATATATTATTTTTTGAAATCTGATAAATTATCCAAACAATTTAGTTTATAATTTATATCTGAGTTTAAAAACAAACATCTAATTTATGATAGATATTTTTAATACTATAATTTAGAAGGATTTAAGAAATATTCGTTTTTGATAATTCAAATTATGTTACTCTGTTTACAAATTCTGAAATTACTGTTTTAAACGCTTCCTCGACATTTTCTGCTGTTTTTGCACTGGTCTCGATATATGGTATTCCTAATGATTTTGCCATCGCTTCACCTTCTGAACGTTCAACCATTCTGGGTAAATCTATTTTATTTCCTATTAAAATAAATACCGGCTCTCTATTTGGATTTGGATTCTCTTGCAGAGTTTTATAACAATCTCTATACCAGTGTAGAGCTCCATCCATAGTTTCAGGTCTTGTTACATCAAATAGAACCATGACAAAATCTGCACCTGCATAATAATCGTGGCGGACATGCATATCCCGTATTTGTGCAGCTAAATCCCACAGCACTAGATCAACTTGAGTCAGTTCTCCTTTATAATTTTCTAAGAAATATTCTTTTTTTACGACATTAAGTCCAAGTGTTTGTTTATATTCAACTGTGAATTTGTATTGTGTAAATCTTGTTAGTATAGAAGTCTTACCTACAGCATAATCGCCAAGGATTAAGCCTTTACTAATGAATTTATGGACTGGCTTTTGTTTAATCTCAACTTTTTCATCTTCCAATGGTACAGCTTTCTTTATTTCTACCTTTCCTGTCAAGATATTGTGAATTTTTGAAGCAAAAATCCTGGCGTATGGCTTAATTACCTCTACATCCGAATTTGCATCTGCAATTGTCGTGAGGATAGCTTCGTCCCCAACTCCTGTAAAGATCAATAGAAGTTGATGTGTCTCAATAACCGCATTTCGAAATAACCCTGAATTGAACTCACTTCTGATTCGCTCGCTTAAACTTGATAATACCCCCGTAATCGCTCCCACAGCCATTTCATTCTCAGAACCCTTGATTTTAGATGCAATTATTAACCCATCCGAATCAACTACAGCACATCCGTGTACTTTTGCTCTTCTCATATCCAAAATTTTAAGATATTTTTTTAACTCCTCGTTAAGAGTTTCAGATTTGCTCATAATATAAACCTTATCTTTTAATTTTGATAGTAAATTGTTGTCATTGATAAGATTAATGATATAAACATAATTTTTATGTTCTAATAGTAATAACCAAATTTCTTTTAATCATTATTTTTAAATTTTCGATTAACTTCATTTTTACTCTTATTATTCCTTTTTATTTATTTTTTCATAATTTTATTATTAAAAATTATCATACTTTAAACATCATTAAAAATTATTTATGCATAGAGATTTATTATATATAAAGAATTTTTTTAATTTCTTTTGTTTTTCTAAAAATATTCGATATTAATAATATCAAATCTTCTAAATTTTCTTTTGATGTAATTCTTTTTATTATCAATGAGGTAGAAATTGCAGAAAAGATTGAATATCTTTAACAAAATCAAATTAAAAGAAATCTCAATTAGGATATTTCAAAAAAATCTATATATTATTCTCCAAAATCATGTTTGAACTCTTTAATATTTTAATAATTTAGAAATAAAAATGCTTTATATTATCATATAAATTTATAATTGAGATTTACAAATATTAATCAGTTTATTAATTGAAATTTAATAATCAATTGTTTTTGTGAGAGACAATGGATTTAGATGAAATAAAGAAGGCAGTCATTGATCTGAATATTGACAATATTTCCGAATTAGTTCAAAATGCGCTTAAAGAAGGTGAGAGCCCTCAGAAACTATTGGGTGTGCTGACAGAAGGTATGAATGAAGTGGGAAAGTTATATGAAAATAAAGATTATTTTCTCACGGATCTCATATTAGCGGGAGAAACTATGAAAGAAGCATTAAAAATTTTGAGTCCACATTTAAAAGCCGAAAAAATGGGAAGTAAACAAAAGGTGATTTGCGCTACTGTTAAAGGGGATAATCATGATATTGGTAAGAATATTTTAATTACGATGCTATTATCGGCAGGATTTGAAGTGATTGATTTAGGGATAGATTGCCCACCAAATTTGATCGTAAAAGCAGTAAAAAATACTGGTGCTAAGGTAGTAGCATTAAGTTCATTATTAACAATGACAGTAAATGAAATTTCAGAAGTTATAGAAGCATTGAAAAAAGCTGGGCTTCGAGATAAGGTGAAAATTATTGTTGGTGGGGCACCATTAAATATGGAATTAGCTAAAAAACTTGGTGCAGATGATTATGCGAGTGATGCAATT
>CAZYEE010000217.1:0-6686 GCA_964646355.1 uncultured archaeon
TACAAGAAAAAAGTCTGAAACTACAGGAACGATCTTAAAATTGGTGTTAGGTTATGTTTTATGCAATTTATTTGGACTAATCCTAGGACTATTCCTTTCTAGTATATTCACTGACGTCCTACCTGTCTCTCTTGGAAATGTATTGTATGGAGTGCTTGTCGGGATTTCAACGATGATATTTATAATCTCATATTTTCTGATATTAAGAAGAAGAAGCAAGAAATTAAAAATTCGAGATTTTTCTGTAGAATTTAAAGAATTAATGTCAAAAAATTGGGCTAGATCTTCGATATTCGGAGTTATAGCTGCCATTTTAGTAATGTTAACAATAACAAGTATATCACATTGGTCTAATTCACCTATATTTTTAACAGGACGCGAAATAGGTACCGTTATAGGAATGACGATACTCTTTTTTCCATGGATATTAGTAAAAGAATTCTATTTACGTAATATACAGAGACGATTAAAAACTAAAAATAATATAATTGAATACTTTCAAATGTTAGGAATTGGTATTCTTATTGAAAATATTGTATTATTCCCCATTATGTGCATCACTTGGGCAAACCCTAACTCAAACATTGCATTCCTTGCATTGGCGCTGTTTGTATTTATACTATTTTCAATAATCCAACAAATATTAGTAACATGGGTCTTCATGCATTCAGGAAGGAATATCACCGGTTCTGCGTTATTCTTATCAATAATATATTCATATATGATCGTAAATTTCTTCCCATTTTGATTCGCAATGTCTCTCATATAAACGTTTTATTTATTTCCTTTTTATATCTCTTATCCATTTATTTTTATCATAAAGAAAATAACACATTACTCTCAATCAAATTTGATTTTAATATAACATAAAATTATATACTCTAATGACTTGTATTTATATATCTTAATAAATTTATTATATGTAATGAGTTTAGTATTGTTGTATTAAGATAGTGTTGTTTTAAATATTAATTAAGAATTCGTGAAGTCTAAAAAATGAAAGTAGTATTCGCCGATATTCCAAGTACTTCAATAAAAGAGACCCAAGCTATTCAAAGTCCGAATCTAGGTATATTATATTTAATTTCATATTTAAGAGAGAAAATAAATGATATCAAATTATATTATATTGAACCTTACTATAATACCAGACAACATTTAGAAAAAATTTCTGAGATAAAGCCAGATTTGTATGGTATATCATTTAGTTCATTAGTAAGGTTTCATACTTATGATTTTATCAGACAAGTCCGTCATAAATTTCCAAATTTACCGATTATTGGTGGTGGTGCTCATCCATCCGCCGATCCTAATGAAGTGTTGAAAAGTTCGGACATCGACATATGTGTAATAGGGGAAGGTGAAATAACCACCTATGAACTTGTCAAACATTTTATGGATAATGGTTCAGACTTAAACAAAATTGATGGCATTGCTTTTAAGGATAATCAAAATATAATAAGAACAAATCCTAGAAAACCTATTAAAGATCTGGATTCAATTCCAATGCTGGCTTGGGATATTATTAATTTTAAAAATTATTTTGGGTTCACATTAAATAAAAAAAGCCCAAATACTTATATGATAACAAGCAGAGGGTGCCCCTATCACTGTACATTTTGTTCAGATCCTGTTTGGAAAGCCAGCAAACCTTGGGTCAGATTAAGGGGCCCAAAAAAGATAGCTGAAGAAGTTCTATATTTATATAATCGAGGTATAAGAGAAATATATTTCCGTTCTTCAGAATTCAATGTAAACCCCAAATGGTCTATTTCTATTTGCGAAGAAATCCAGAAATTAGACCTACATGACCTATATTTTCAGTGTAATTTAAGAGCAAATAATGTACCAGAGGAATTAGCCAGAGCGATGAGCGAGACCAATTTCTGGATGGCCCATATAGGAATTGAAAGTGGTAATGAGCGTGCCCTAAAAGGCATTAACAAAAAAATTACAATAAAAACAATTCTCGATACTTGTAAATTATTAAAAAAGTACAATATTAAGGTATATGGTTTCCTCCAAATGTTTAATATCTGGGAGGAAAATGGCTCTTTACAGTTTGAAAGCCCTAAAGAAGTTGAAAGAACCTTGGCTTTTGGTAGATACCTCCTTCGCAAGGGTCTCGTTAGTAATATTTCATGGGTCTACTCCACACCCTTTCCTGGATCTACATTATATGAAATCACTAAGAAATATAACCTCTTTAAACCAAATGTAGGTGAATTAGACCCTTACTCAATAACCGTCAAATTACCAGGAATTCCAGAAAAAAAGATGATAAATATAAGACGTAAAGGTATGATTTTACAAGCAATATATGGGCTCCTGAGCGGAAAATTAAACTGGAAAAATTGGAGACATTATCTAAGTAAAATTAAATATATTCTAAAGTCTTCATGATTTTTTCAATGACAATATTGGTTTTATATCTTATTAATTATCCCACCTTTTAGTTTTGTAGTTTTTATACTTGTAATTTATTATATCTTATTCCAGATTATTGTTTTTTATAATTCTTACCCTTTTTTATAGTTTTATAAATCTTTAACAGATCCTTAATGGTTTTTTCCCAGCTATAATGTTTTTCAACATATTTTCTCCCTTCAGTGCTCATTTTCTTTAAATTCTCAGTTTTGGATAATAAGTGGTCAAACGCTGTTGCCAATTGATCGCTATCTTTTGGTGGTACAAGAATCGCTTTGTTATTAAGAACTTCTCTATATACTTCTAAATCTGAACATACTACTGGAGTTCCAGAAGCCATTGCTTCAACCGCTGTTAATCCAAATCCTTCTCCCGTATAAGAATAAGTAACGAAAATATCCGCCATCGCGTAAAATAAAGGTACTTTTATATCCGGAACTCTTCCTGTAAAAATAACCTCTTTATACTTTTGTTTCCAAACTTCATATTTATTTTTCATTCGCTCGGAGGGCCCACCTGCAACTATCAAATTTATATCCTTATGTTTTTCCTTAATTTTATAATATGCATTAATGATCTCCTCAACTCCTTTGTATGTTTTTATTATTCCCATATATAATATAATTTTCCCATCAATTCCCATCTCATTCTTTAGTTTAAGGGCTGATTCTCGATTTTTTGGATGAAATTTTTCCAAATTTACTCCATTCATAACTACAAATATTTTATTTTCATTGATTTTAGGTATATATTTTTTTAGAGTCCTTTTTGTAGTTAAAGAAGGTACAATAACTCGATCTGCTCTTGATATTATCCGCGGATAAAATTTTTGAACAATATTTACATTCACTTGAAATGATCCCGCATCATGAACGGTCGCTATAAATCTTCTAAACAAAAAATAGGTAATAATTCCTTCCCTAACACCAACTACATGAAGTACATCATATTTATTAAAAATTAAATGTTTTAAACATAGAAAAAAGAAAGTTATAGCCCATAAATATCTTTTAGGAATTATTCTAAATTGTATTACATTTGGATCATCAATTTTTTTATTCCATAGCCCAGTAAGTACATAAACATTATATCCTTGCCTTTTTAACTCTCTATAATAATTATATGCATAAACTGCTTTCCCACCAACATGGTCAGGATAAAACTTTGTTGCTATTAAACAAATCCGCATTTTATTCTTACTTTTATTATTCATTTTCTATTACGATTCTATTTTTAATAAGAGGATAAAAATTTATCTTTAACAGCTTAATTTAATTGATGATTGTATTTCTAAAATATAAAATCTTTTACATTTATCTAATTCTACCAAATTTTAGAATTAAATTGGAGTTTCTAGTTAATATCTCAAATATTTTTATTTATTAATTCTATTATAAGGAATTCTTTAATGAATTTATTTATATATTTAATTAACAAAAATTAAATATCCTATTAAGATTCTAAAAAATAAAAAATAATCATGAATCTATCATAATTCAATTTTCATTTTAATTTATCAATTTAAAATTACTTGGTGTTTTAATGGCGGAAGATAAGATATATAATAAGTTAGTTTCAATAGTTGGAAAGAATAATGTATCAATTAAAGAGGTAGACAAAATTGCTTATGGAAGAGATGCGTTTCCCCTAAAAATAATGCAATATAGATTACCATCGGTAATGGAAGGGCCATTTCCGGACTATATTGTGTGGGTAGAGAATGTGGATCAAATATCAAAAATACTGCAATTAGCAAATGAATTTAAAATTCCTGTAATACCTTATGGTGGGGGCGCAGGAGTTAATGGAGGAATAGTTCCCCTTACGGGAGGAATAATTTTAGATCTAAAGAAATTGAAAAAGATTGAAATAAATGAAAAATCTAATTATGTAATTTGTCAAGCTGGAGTTTTGGGACAAGAACTTGAGAAGTTCCTAAATAAAAGGGGATTTACATTGGGTCACTTACCGAGCTCACTTACTACCAGCACGATTGGAGGGTTTGTGGCAAATAGATCGGCGGGTGCACTTTCTTCATTATATGGTAAGATTGAGGATATGGTATTAGATTTAGAAGTAGTTCTTCCAGATGGAAGTATTATTCATACCAATCGTACAAAGGTCCCTCGTAAAGCTACAGGTCCCGATTTTAATCAACTTTTTATAGGTTCAGAGGGGGTTTTTGGTGTAATTACTGAGATTTGTTTAAGTATCAAAAGGATGCCTGATATTAGAGAATTTCTTGGTTTTTTATTCCCGAATTTAAGTTCCGGATTTAGAGCTGTTAAAAAAATCTTAGACTTAGGAATTAGACCTTCAATAATTCGACTGTATGAATCAGTTGAAGCCAGAATGGTCTATCATATTGAGGATATAGGAAAGGAGCAGTGTTATCTCACATTAGCTTTTGATGGCTATAATGAAACTAAAGAATTGGTCGAATATCAAAAGAAAATTTGCACTAAAATATGTCTAGATGAGAATGCAAAAGATATGGGCGAAGAAGGTGGGAGAATATGGTACGAACATAGACTTGATATGTATTATCCAAAACCTGATTATATTAAAATGAATGTACTTGCTGATACTATTGATGTTATTACTACTTATGATAATTTAGAGAATCTTTTTTATAAAATGAAAGAAGCGGTTGAAGAAAAAAGGATAACTTGTATGGCTCATTGGTCTCATTTCTATTTAGAGGGTGGAAGTATGTATATGATTTTTGTTATGCTAGAAAAAGATACCGAAAAAGATAAACGAGCCTCTACTCTGTATCAAAAGGCTTGGGAAAATGGACTTCGTGCATGTACGGAAAATGGAGGTTCAATCAGCCATCATCACGGTATTGGAATCTTTAAAGGAGCATTTATGGAGAACGAATTAGGTTCTAATCTATTTAATCTCTTTAAAAGAATTAAGAAATTAATTGATCCAAATAATATAATGAACCCAGGAAAGCTTGGATTATAGGAGGGTACATCATGACTGAAAGAAAAAAATTATCTAAAAAAATCAGATTAAGACTCGAAGTTTGTAGTACCTGTATGAAAATGTGCCGAGATGTCTGTCCTACAGCCCTTGCAACATCTTCTGAAAGTTTTACACCATACATGAGGACATTATTTGTCAATTTGGATCAAAAAGGAATCAGGGCCCTTGATTCAGATGCCCTTGATATTATTTTTTCGTGTCTAACATGCAATTTATGTAATAGTTATTGTCTTCCTAAAGTATCCGTAGAAGAATTAATGAAGATAAGTAGAGCATATATCGTTAGTTCAGGGCTTGATGTATCAAAATATTCTAAAATAAGTGATAGAATTGCTCAATTTTTTAATCCATTAGGTGAAGACCCCGATAAAAGATTTGATAAATTTAATAACATAATTAATAACACTGAGAATTCCGAAAATTTATTGTTCATTGGATGCATGGCATCATATCGTGAGAGTGAGATCGCAATTTCGACCATTGAGTTGTTGAATAAATTAAATATTGATTTTATTACCATGAAAAATGAAAGATGTTGCGGCTCTCCAGCTATCTCCACAGGTTTTATAGATACAGCTATTAAGACCATTCAATTAAATGTTGAAGATTGGAGAAACTCTGGAATCAAAAATGTTATTACTCCATGTAGTGCATGCTATCGTACAATAAAGACTGAATATCCAAAATATGTCGAAAATTTTGATTTTAATGTATTTCATATTATTGAGATACTTGAAAAACATCTCGATGGTCTAAAATTACACAAATTTAATTTATCCACTACTTTTCATGATCCATGCCATTTAGGACGAGCAATGGAAATATACGACTCACCAAGAAATATTCTAAATAAAATTCCTGAGATAAAATATATCGAAATGGATCGTTCTCGTGAAAAAAGTTTTTGTTGTGGTGCTGGTGGTGGAGTACGAGTAAATTTTCCTGATCTTGCAGACAGTATAGTATCGTTAAGATTAAAAGAAGTAAATGACCATAACATAGAATGTCTTGTTTCAGCATGTCCACTATGCAAATATCATTTTAAAAATTCCAAAAATATTGGAAAAATTAAAGTAATGGATATAACCGAACTTATAAATTCCTTAATTTAATCTTCAGTAAATATCTCATTCTATTTTTCATTTCAAAACAGATTTTTTAAAAATATTTTTTAAAAGAATTATAAATCTAAATTATAAAGTAATTTAAAACATGAAAAATTATTGGAAATAAATTCAATATTTATATTAAATTGGGAAATAATA
>CAZYEE010000218.1:0-6477 GCA_964646355.1 uncultured archaeon
TCTCAAATTGTTTTATATAAAAAATGAGTTTACATTTTTGAAAAAATCTTGATATTTTAAAAAAAGTTTATTAAAAAATATAAAAAATTTTTGTGATTTAAAAAAAGGTATATTAGTTTTACATTTAATTTGTTTCTATTTTTGGTGCCTCTGCTTCCTCTTTTATTTCTTCTTTTTTCTCTTCAATTGCATGATAAGTGAACAATATATTTTCTATTTTTTCTCTATGTATTGTATTCATTGCACAGAAAGGCACACCATATACTTTCTTGTCTCGTGGATCTACCCAACCGTAATGTACTAAACATCTGGAGACACGTTCTACGTCAAAATTATAGCCATCCTGGAAATGCATTAATGCTACAATCATAGCACCAGCACCTTTGGATTGTACAAAATTTGCAGAATTTTCCCAGTTTGAGTTTAGAACCATATTTAAGAAGAACCTTGATTTACTTAATATTCCTGATAGTTTCATTGTAGAAAGCATATCAATGCCTAGTCGTGCTTTTATAATAGTATCATCTATCTTATTATATACTTTATCCAGTGATTTTCCAATTTCATCTAGTCCGAAATTTCCCAGTAAATTTTCGAATATTTTTGGTTTTTCACCATATCTTCTTTCCTTTAAGATATTATACCATTTTCTTGATTTTTCCATGAATTTCTTTATATTGAATACTCTATGGGTTCCAGTTAATTTCTTTGAACCATCAGGC
Source organism: uncultured archaeon (assembly GCA_964646355.1). Lineage (GTDB taxonomy): Archaea > Asgardarchaeota > Lokiarchaeia > Helarchaeales > HEL-GB-B > HEL-GB-B. Next base: position 723 of record CAZYEE010000218.1, read on the forward strand.
ATATCTTCAACGAATAAAAAATTTCCGAATCCACAGATTGGATTACATGTGAATTCGACGACTTGGTTATTAGAAGCCGCCCATCCGATTATTTTAGCAAAATGGGATATTGCGGTTAGAGGATAGAAAACACCTATTTCACCGTTAGTATAATCCTGGATTGCTTTTGCTACGTGAGAAGATGTCACACGTAATTTTAAACGTTCTTCTTCTGGAATTCTGCCAACAAGTGCAACTGGTTGATAGAATACACCAACGACAACGTCATTATTATCAATAGCGAATTGGAGAATATCTGCAATTTGATGGTCATTAATTCCTTTAGCGACAGTAGGTACAAGGATAACACCAGTAAATCCGAGTTCTCTGCAGTTATCAAGAAGTTTTTTCTTCCATTTAAAAATAGGTGCACCACGAGTTTTCATATAAACGTCTTCAGTGACGCCATCAAATTGAAGGTAAATAGATTTAGCGCCTGCATCGAGGCATTCTTTAAGAAAGTCGATATCTTTAGCAAGTCTGATACCATTAGTGGTAATTTGTGGGTGTACATAGCCCATTTTGACGCATTCACGGATAATATCTGGAAGATCATCACGAAGTGTTGGTTCTCCACCGCTATACATAGCAACAAGTGGGCGCTGTGGTTGAATTTTACTAAAATGCTCGTAAACTTGGATTATTTCATCATAAGTAGGCTCAATTTTTTCAAGATTTGGGTTAACATTAGCGTTAGCAAAGCAAATAGGGCATTTAAGATTACATCGGTAAGTTATGTCCATAAGAATAATAGCTGGGGCTGATTTATGGTTAGCACAAATACCGCAGTCGTGAGGACATAGTTTATTAATAGGTTTTTCAGGACATAGACGCTTGGCATCCGAATCCATTTTATATTTTTGGATCCATTTGAACCAGTCAACATCAATAGAGACAAGATCTTTGAAGCTGCCGTGTTTTTCGCAACTTTTTACAATATAGACTTTTCCATCTTCTTCTATATAGTCGGCGTGAATGCGCTTATGGCATTCTGGGCAAATACTAATTGTAGATTGAATAACAGAAGCCAATCATTTCACATCCTAATTTTCATATAACAAATAATACATATTAAAGGCTCTATTATAAGATGTTTTTTTAATCTTTTGAGAACCATTTTTCTAATCTATAAGGAATATAATATATATAAATGCATATTATACAACTGAAAAATAAATTTGAGAGCAATATTTGACTATAATTAAGATATTAATTAAATTGATCTCGATGAGATTATAGAAAATTAGAGAGGTTATACCAATTTAGATTGGTTAAATATAAGATATTTGAGTTTATAATCTATTTTAGAAATTTCAATATATCTATTATGGCTATTATTAAATTATAGATTTTTTGGATTATTTTAAAATATGTAAATCAGTTCATAAATAATTATAAATGGTTTTTAAGAAATTTAATCAAATACAGATATTAAGTTTTATTAAAAGATGGATAGTTATAAAAAATTAGAGTTAAAATTCAATTTTCGTTGTATTTTTAATGATTTAAATGAGAATCAGAGGGCTTTTTGGTTCCTCAGAGCCAAATTAAATAGCTAGGCAAAAAGCTGGTCATCATCTTCTCAATGCATATCTGAAGAAGATATGCATATTAAAGAAATAAATGGAGTTATAAAAGGATTTCCTCTTTATTTGGGGCAATAATTTTAATAATGGGTTTATTAATTACAGTACCAATTTGAAGAGCATCAAGATTATGCTTTTTACAGATACGAATAATTGAATCTATGTTATTTTGTGGGGAAAAGATGCAGAATCCGATACCCATATTAAATGTTTTATACATTTCGGAATAAGGTAGGTTGGCAATTTTCTGAATATTATTGAATATTGTAGGTGGATTGGGAAGATTATCAAGATTAAATCCAAATGATTTATGTTTTGGACGCAATCTATTCAATTTTGTGAATGCTCCACCCGTAATATGAGCAAGCCCGTGAATTTCATTTTGAACTGATTGAATGATTTCAAGGACAGCGGTCGAATATATAAGAGTGGGTTTTAAAAGTTCTGAGCCAATCGTTTCATCTGAGCCATTTAGTTTATCATAAGGAGTCATTTTGGCAAGTTCAAAAAAAGCCTTGCGAGCAAGTGTGAGACCATTTGAGTGAATTCCAGAGCTTTTAATCCCGATAATTGAGTCTCCAACTTCAATAGATTCACCTGTAATGATTTTACCTTTATCAACAATGCCGATAGACATGCCAGAGAGATCGATTCCTTTGCCAGGTGCAATTCCACGGATGATGTCCGGCATAATAGCAGTTTCACCACCAATGATAGCCATTTGAGCTATTTCAGCACCTTTAGCTATACCAAGCATAATTTGTTGAATAATCGAATTATCAATAGTTTCAACTGCAAGATAATCTTCGAGTGCCACTGGTTCGGCGCCCATACAAATGAGATCATTAGCATGCATGGCGATAAGGTCGATACCAATTGTATCGTATTTATTAAGCATTTGAGCTACTAACACCTTAGTGCCCACACCATCGACGTGAAGTGCAAGACAGCGATCAGACCCGATATCAATCAAGCCTGCATAATGGCCATATTCACCTATCACTTGACCAAATTTGTTATTACGAAATTTATAGGTGCGAGAGATTATTTCACCGATAATTTGATGCGCATTTTTATGTTTATTAAGGTCTACTCCACTCTTTGAATAAGAAAAAACCTCATCATTATTATGAACGGTAGAATTATCATTACTATTTTTTTCATCATTTTTTGACAAAATGAGACACCTACAACGAATTTAAATTTTTATTAATAAATGAAACCACATTTTCTACTTGTAGAACAGCTGTCCCAAGATAATTTTTAGGGTCTAACCATGAATCAAGCTCTTGTTCAGAAAGATAGGGCTTAAGAGATTCATCATTTAGCAAAATCTCTTTTAATGGTCTTTTTTCAGAATATGATTTAAGAGCACATTTTCTAAGAATTTCATGAGCATCTTGGCGTCCTAATCCTTTTTTTACCAGTTGTATCATGATATTTTCCGTCATAATTAAGCCCTGTGTTAGATTTAGATTTTTTTCAATATTATCGAAATTAAATACGAGATTGGAGAGAATAGAGTTAAGTTGATTGATGATATAATCAAGAAGAATAAAGGATTCTGGAATAATGACGCGTTCAGGAGATGAATTAGTTAGATCGCGCTCATGTTCGAGTGTAATATTTTCAAGAGCCACAAAAACGTTAGATTTAATAACTCTAGCGATACCACATATGCGTTCAGATTTATGAGGATTTTTTTTATGAGGCATGGTAGAGCTACCTACTTGATGTTTACCAAAATATTCAGATACTTCAGCAATTTCGGTGCGAGACAGGTTTCGGATTTCACGAGCAATTTTATCCAGTGTACCAGCAACTAGTCCGAGATAGGTTAGTATTTCAGCATGTCGATCACGCTGAACAATTTGGTTAGCAATTAAAACAGGTTTGAGTCCAAGATCTTTCATAACTAGTTCCTGGATTTTAATACCAATCTCCCCAAAACTTGCCATGGTACCAACTGCACCGCTCATTTTTCCAACAAGAATTCTGGGCTTGATTTCACTCAAACGAACTAGATGACGATAAAGTTCCGAAGCCCAGATTGCAAATTTCATACCGTATGTAGTAGGAAGTGCATGTTGACCATGAGTTCTACCCACAGTGATCGTATTCTTATGTTCTGAAGCCAATTTGATTAGTGTAGATAGAAGCTCCTTTAGACTATTTTGAAGTATAACTATAGCGTCTTTAAATTGTAGAGCCATAGCAGTATCTTCAATATCATAGCTGGTAGCACCTAAATGAATATATTTTCTTGCCTCTTCACTACAGACTTCTGTCAAGGCTCTAACCATGGCCATTAGGTCATGATGTATTTGAGCTTCTATTTCTTTAACACGTTGGAGTTTTACGACATTAATATTAGCCTTTTTTGAGATTTCATCCGCAGCTTCTTTTGGAATATTACCTACTTCAGCATGAACCCTTGCAAGTGCAGCTTCGACATCAAGCCATTTTTGTAATTTGGATTCTTCAGTAAAAACATCTTTTATTTTTGTAAAATATCTGAATTCAATCGGATGGACAAGGGGCATCAAAAATTCCTCGCTTTTTTTAATTAATATTTTAATTTTTAATTAGGATTTTAATAAAATTTTCTTTTTATGTTTCTTTTGAGAATTTTTAGGATTATTATCGTGGGCGGAATTTTGGAGAAGATATTTACCCAACAGCAAACCAGTGATGAATCCAGACCAATGACTAATAGGATTAACTCCATACTGGGCTCCAGAAAAGATTAGAAAAAGTATTCCAATAAGTAAATATGCTTTGAAAGATTCTTTTTCTTTAGAACTTAAGGCATAAAGTGTAGCGGAAAATATTCCGAAAATGGCCCCAGATGAACCACCAGACAAAAAATTAGGCCCAAATAATAAAGACAATAAATTCCCAACTATACCTGAAATCAAGTAAATATTTAAATATTTAAAAGTTGAATAAAAATCCTCACATCTATAGCCAAAAATAAGCAAAAATAATGAATTGCTTAATAAATGAGCAAGATTTAGATGTACAAAAATAGCAGATACAATTTGATAATAAAAGAAATAAAATAACACCAAATAATTATATTCTGCGACCCAAATAAGAATATTATTAGATATTACAATAGGATTCAAGCTAAGTACTGCAAGAATAATATAGACTACAATATTAATTATCAAGATTATTTCGGTAATTTTTAGCTTTCTCATTAAATAAATAATAAAAGATATATTTAATAAACAATTCTTAAAGAAACATGGGTTAAAAATAATATTATCTAATGTTCTGAAAGCATTATTATACAATATTTTGATAAATTAAGAAATAGAGAGATTAAAAATTCAGGATTAAACGTCTTAAATAGAACTTGTTAAAAAATTCACGAATTTAATTCTAATAAAAATCTAATAAACACAGTAATTTAATTCATCAATAAAAATTTTCAGAGATGAATTAATAGATTAAGAGAGAAAACTTTTATAGATTTAAGATTTAAAAGAATTTTAATTAAAATCTTAAATTCAAAAAGTAAACTATTAATTTGATAGAATATTTCAAAAATATACTTTAGAATAAAAATTTATAAAAGAAAATAATAATTAAAAAGAAAAATCTTTCCGAGTAATTTATAAATAATAGATAATTAAAGAATATAACAACATTATATTAAAATTAAATAAAAAGAAAAGGTGAATTAAAAGATGGAAGATAAAGTAAAAGCAGTACTTGAAGAAATAAGGCCCAGTTTGCAAGCGGATGGTGGAGATGTCGAATTAGTTGAAGTAGTTGATGGTGTAGTCAGAGTTAGATTAAAGGGACATTGCGCAGGTTGTATGTATTCACAAATGACATTGAAAAATGGGATAGAAAGATTATTAAAATCTAGAATTCCAGAAGTAAAATATGTAGAAAACGTATTATAATTTAAAATATAGAAATTGAATATTAAATTGGGCTAAATCTGGATTATAAGATAGATAGTATTCAAAAAGCAGCCATAAATCTGTATTTTATTTTTCTTTTTGCTTGTTTTTACCTTTTAATAATTTTAAAATTAGAAAACTAAAATGGGGAATAGTTATTAGTTTTAAGCTAAATATTTTAGTCTATTAATTTAATTAAAGGAAATATAATAA
>CAZYEE010000219.1:0-6459 GCA_964646355.1 uncultured archaeon
TCCATCTTTTAAAAAAATTTCATTTACTAATTTCTTGAATCTTTCGTGAGTTAAAAGTAGATTTAACAAATTTTTTCCATTTGGTGGTAATAAATAATCCATAAATTCATTTTCAAAGTGTTCTATAGGCACATATTTGTAAAATTTAAATTGGTTTTTTAGAAAAAAGTCTCTAGAGGGCTTTGATTTAGAATTTCCAGACCAATCATAACGGATAGTGAATTGTCTTGTAGTATTTATATAATATTCAAATCTAAATGTATTTTCTTTGTACAAAATTTTTAAAGATATTTTATCTGTGTTTACTTCTACCGATGATGATATATTATTATCATAAAAAATATTGCTCATGTTTTGAATTCTTATAAAATCTTTAAAATTTCCATAACATAATGCCGAAAATAGACCTAATGCCTCTAAAATATTTGATTTACCTGTATTTGGGCCTCCAATAAATATATTAACTTTTTTAGGCTCTAATTCTAAATGATTAATAGATTTGAAATTTTTAATCTCGATTTTTGAAATCATCTTATATACCAATTAAAATTAAATTTTTATCAGCTATTTTTAATATTATCAGTTATTTTTAACATATTATTTTTACATATTTATCTATACATTATTTTTAATTATTATGAATTACTTTATTTTCTGTATTATTCTTTATTTTCTGTTAATATTCTTTATTTTCTGCATTATTGATTAATTTTGCATTGATTATTTAAGAATTTAAAATAAAAAATCGTGTATAAAAAAAATACAGCGAATAAAATCACATCAGTAAGAAAAAAGTTAATAGTTTTTGAGATAATGTTTAAAAAAATTATAATAGTTTTTTTATAAAATATTTTCATAATCTATGAAATAATAAAAGTATTTCCGATTTACTGAAGATAATGTGAATGATAATAATGCAAAAATCGAAAAAATTATTTTTATATATAGGATTACCACTTTTTGGAGTCTATGCATTTTTGATAGTAATTTTTTATGCGTTTATTTCATTTATATTATTATTACCAATATTAATTTTAGGTGTAAGTATATTAAGGAAGGAAAATTTGTATATAAGGCTTATAAAATTAGTATTAGGTTGTTATCTCGTCTTTTTTCTACTAATACCCAATCCGATGTATTGGCCGGGTGAAATATCAAAGAGAATGGATTTAACACGCTCCTCAATTATCACACCAGATGCGCTGTGTATAAAAAATCTTAATTCCAGTCAAGAATTTTGGTCGTACTTAAATAATTATACAGTATATAATGAAACTGAATTTCAAAAATTAGAAATTGAGCAAAAATTAACAATAATTCAAGATTTTATTTTATTCAAAGTATCATATTCTTATGATTTTAACAATTATTATGTGAATTTACATACAGCTACTCCGGAGCAAGTTTTAGAGAAAGGTAAAGATGATTGTCAGGGTCAATGTGTTGTAATGGTATCTTTTTTGCAATATCTGGGTTATGATGCGTGGTGTGCCGAGAGCCCATTTCATTGGTATACGAGAGTTTTTATTAATAGCACATATTATATTGACTTGAATAAAGGAGATGCCAGTGAACCGTTATGTATTTTTAATGGAAAAGAAGTAAAATTTCCTACACCATTTTTAGAGTGTATCTATAATGTTTTTATCTACAGGAGCAGTTATGTTGCAGATTTTTACATTGAAATGATCCAAATTTCGCCTTTATTAATGTGGCTAATTTTAGGATTCATCTCGATTTTCATAACAATATTCATGATTTCTGTGTTAAAATATCCAAGAAAGTATAAAATTAATGAATGGAGAAAACAAATAATTATAGGTTCTTTATTTTTTTATATAAGTCTGATCATAGTTTATTTGATTGGACTATTTATCTCCTCTTTATTTATATTAACTACAATTATACTATTATTGAGTTATATTATATTGTTAGACAGAAAATTGCTATAATTACCTCTTCAAAATAATATAGAACATATAAGAATTTTTAGCATTTGAAATTAACTTATCTAACGGATTAAAATTATAATTTTATGCAAAATAATGTAGCCTCTAAATTTAAATTCAATAAGAGAAGAGTAGACGAATTTATAAATACAATAAAAGATTTGATAGAATTATTTCAATAGAATTAGAAGATTTTTTGAATGGTAAAAATATAGATGGATGGATAGGTGTAAAAGTAAGCCTCCTTTTGTAGGCGTTCCAGTCTAGGCTGGAAGACACCTTGACGGTATCGATCTAAGCGCTCTACCCTTCACCTCGTCCTGGCATCTCATCGGTGATCTATTTGAGCTTGCTTCCATAGCCATGAGCCGTTTCAACGGTTCCATATCTCTCTTCGGCGGGTTAGCTCAGTTTTGTCGCCAAAACCTTCTCGAAAGCAGGAGCTTTCTCAGCCGCCTCATCATCATTTGAGATATGGGCGTGTCGTTTCTGCTCTCAGAGGCGAGTTCTCACTCGGTAGCTTATGCTACGCTATTGCCAGGAGGAAGGGAGGACTTTCCTCAGACGCAAAGCGTCCGTCAACCGTCCTTTTACTCCTATCCATATAATTAAATTAACAACAAGATATTTAATTCTTTACAAAAATAGTGAAAAAGTTTTTTTACGTGCTCAGGATTTATGGTTAAGAATGAGAATTTTATGTGCATAATAAAGAGATTATAAAAACTATTTGGGGTGTTTGGAAAATATCGAGAAATATTTAATTAAAGTTACAATAGGAAAATACTAATAAGGATAATAAATTAATTTTAAAAATCAAGTTAGTGCTAAGATTAAGGATAAAAATAAATTTTGATATTAAGAATTATTAAAGTTTACAATGATTATATGAATGAAGATTCATTAAAATTTAAAAAATTACAAAAATCAGGATTATAATTATCCTTAAAACTTTTAAGATAATAAAAGATATTATTCAAAATATTTGGAAATATACCGAATGAGTAGAAAAAATTCGGGAAATGATTCAATAAAGAAAGATTTTACATTTATAAAATATTTTAGTGAACCTTAGTATAGATTTAAATACCATTTTATATTTTTTTAAGATCAAAAAAATAGTTTCTAAAATACAGAAAAATTTGGGATGATCCCTTGGACGAAAAGAAAGAAAATTCAAATGATTTAGGCTGTCAAGAATGGGACATAAAAACATTGTATAAAGTAGCTTTTGAAGATATGATTCAACAAAGAACTACAATGATGCAATTTTTATTAAAAGAATATGGTATTGAGGCTGTAGAAAAGTTTTTCCTGAAAGATAATCCATATTGGGCTGAAGTTTTGAAGGTAGGGAAAATAAAGAAGGCGATAGTAAAAGCTCTGAGCCATCTTACGCCACATCAGATAATGAATAAAGTAGCGGAAATGATAATAGAACAAGCACAATATCTTGTACCTCTTGATCATATTGAATACGTGGAAACTAATGATAAAAATTTCAAAATAGTTAGAGTTTCAAAATGTCCGGTTCGGAAACAATTTAGAAAAACATTGAAAAAATTAGATTTTACCAATATGAGCGAATCATGGATTTGTAGTTTTGCGTGCGTTCCTGTATTAAGTCAATATTGTGCTATTGGAAATATTTCCCTTATTCAGGAATACGATCCAAACATTAAAGGATGTTATTTAAAACTGTTTTTGGAGAAGAAAGTAGACGAAGAATATATTAAAGAACAGTCATCTCGGTTGATTACAGCTGAAGATGTCGAAGATTAGATGAGAATTAAAAAAATAATTGATTTTATTTTCTTTTTCTTTATTGAATAAGTTATTTTTGCTAGAAATTACGAGGTACTGCTATTTAAAATAAGATATTAAAAAAAAGCAGAAAAATAAATAAATCTGAAGGTTTTATGGATTTTTTGAGATGAAGTTATATTATTGCTGAATTATTTATAAATCTACTTATTTCTTAAAAGCATTTTACCTAATTCCATTCCACTACTAACAGCGAATTCTGTACCGATTCCTGAGATATTTTTCCCGATGCCAGTTCCGACCATATATAAATTATCAATAGGAGTTTCGAAATCAAGCTGATTCTCACCAATTTGACTTATAATCTGGCCGATTCTATTTATAGCGCCGTCTACATTATTCCAAAGTTTCATAGCCATTTCGGGAGAGAAGACATCGATCCATTCGATATGATTTTGAATATGTGGATAAACTAATTCAATACATTCTAGTACTTTATTTTTTATTTTTTCAGTATCGACTCCGGTATCAGAATAAGGTGCGTATACAGTTCCAGGAAGGAGTAACTGTTTTCCTTTTGGTGCAAGAGAGGGATCCATAATTGAGGGAGAAGGAATGAAAATTCCAATAGGTAAATCGGGAATTACATTTTTCAGTGTTAATTCAATAGCTTTTTCCATATCGATTGTTAATAAAAATTGGAATGGTTCATTTGTGATTTGTTTTTCAAGTGCTATTTTAAGTACTAATGATCTAATGGAAGGCTTAATATTGTTTATTTTATGAATATAAGATTTTTCAAATAAATTTTTATCACACAATTGTAAAATAGTTTCTTTTGGTCCTACATTACTAATAATATATTTTCCTTTGAAAATTTCATCTGAATTTGTTCTTACTCCAGTTGCTTTATTATCTGAAATAATTATTTCTTCAACTTTGGAATTGTAAATTATTTTTCCCCCGTAGTTTTCAATACCTTTACAGATAGTATTTGGAATAGCACTGCAACTTCCATAAGGATAGCCGAAACTAAGTCCATCTCGTTCCATCCATACAGATTTTATGCTTGAACTCATTACATAAAGCAAGGTCCTTAAGAATTCACCCGCAGAACCTTCATGAGGCATAACACATAGCCCAGCCATATAAAGGAAATAAAGGATCGGCTTAACGCCCCCAGAAATATCCATTGATGACATATAATCAATGAAAGAAACTTGATCCAGTTCTTTAGTTTTAGGAATGGTCATATTTTGGATTAATTTAGACATTTTTGCAAATATATTATTAAATTCTTCTTTGGAAGCCCCTAAAGCTTCTATATCTTCATCTTTTACAGGAATACTAAGCGTATTCTTCTGATCAATATCAAGTCCGAAAGGTCCAAACGCTCTATTTTTGCCCAATAAATAAGCAGGCATTCGACGTAAATGAAAGAATTTTAGCTGGTCTTCTACGCCCAATAAACGAACAATATCACCGATTGGGCCATATTCAGATCTTGTAATGATGTGAGTCCCATAATCAATGATATATCCATTTTTATGATAAGATGAGCATCTGCCACCTGGTTTACTATTTTTTTCAATAATTAAAACCTTTTTTCCATTTTTCACAAGCACACCAGCGGTACTTAAACCGCCCAGTCCACCACCTATAATAATATAATCAAATTCATCCATAGCTTGGCCCATTATGTAGTATTATTTTAAATATAATAGTGTGAATTATTAATAAAATTAGAATATGAAATTCTTTATTAAAATTTATTATTGTATTATCAAAAACAATCTATAAAAAGGAGTTAGAAATAAGAGAGAATAGATAAAGTAAAAAATAGAAAATATTAAAAATAAATTAAGAAGAATTTGAATGTGCCTTTTCTTTCTTTTCAAATTCTGAGTAAATAAAATCTACTACCTTCTTGACATTAGTTCCAGGCCCATAGACACCAGCAAATCCACGTTCTTTATAAACTTTCTGATCTTTTGGAAGGATAATTCCGCCTAAAAGTAGCATTCTATCTTTGAGTCCATTTTTTTCCACGAGGTCAAGAAATTCCGGGATAAGAACCTTATAACTGGATGAAAGTATTGAAAGCCCAATAATATCAGCGTCTTCATCAATACTGGCTTTAACAATTTCTTCTGGAGTACTGTTTCCAATATAAACGACTTCCATTCCGGATTCCATGAAAATTCTGTTTACGATTTTGATTCCCCGATCGTGTCCATCTAAACCGGGTTTAGCCGTAAGTACTTTTAACTTTCTTTTAGGCTTAGAATCGGACAATTTAATTACCTCCCATAAACCGGTACTCAGGCCAAATTGCGTTATAGCATTCACCAAGAGTTGCGCCAGCTTTATATGCTTCAATAAGAGGTCGCATAATATTTACAGTCGGATCTTTTTCCTTGGCGTCGCATGCTTTTCTAAGCTCATCCATAGCTTTTTTCCATTTTTCAGGATCTCTTTCGCGTCTAACACGCTGGACTCGTTCTATTTGATGGCGAGCTACTTCTTCTGGAATTTCATGTATTTCAATATCAAGTTCCTCATCTTCTATGACATATTTATTAACGCCTACTATAACCCTTTCACCAGTTTCGATTTGTTGTTGATATTTATAGGCATTTTCTTCAATAATATTAAATACCCATCCATTTTCTACTAATTTAATAGAGCCACCTTTCTCTTGCATTTCTTTAACCATATTATATATTCTCTCAGCTAATTCGTTTGT
>CAZYEE010000220.1:0-6456 GCA_964646355.1 uncultured archaeon
TAAAGAATATCTATTTGACTATCATGAAGACAAGAAAATACAATAACTTCATTATCGTCTGGTGAAAGTCCAGTAGTTTCAATTTTAACGATATAATCATCCACTTGAATTGGACTTCTATAATGTAAAATTCCCTCAGAAATATCTTCATCTTCGTCTAATATACGAATATCTTTTTTAGCTTTTCTCCTTGATCTGTTTGATTTCTTTTTATTTCCACCTAGTATATCAATTAATTCATTACATGCATCAAATGGGTTATTAATATTATTACTTTCATTCAAATTTTTTATACTAACAAATTCACTTGATCCCATATTTATCACCATAATATTCAATTAATGCTTCCTCAGTAAAAGGTTTGGAAGCATCAGATAATACATAAACTTTATCAGCTAATTGATCAAGATATTTAGATTGAATATTACTCCCAATAACAAATAATATAGTCTTTCCATAGCTCTTTAATCTTTTTAAATATCTTTTTGCTTTATTCAAGTCTCCGATTTCAGTATCTGTTATAATATATGTAGTTTGAGTGCCCTTTTCTTCTGCAAATTCCAGAGCTTTTTTAATTGCTTCTGTAATTTGAGTTCCACCTCCATCTATTAATCTTGCAACAATGTCCTCAGCCTTATTGTAATCTCGTCCTGGCTTGATAATGCAATAATCTTCGATTGTGTGATTAAATGGAATAACTGAAACAATATCATTGAATTTTTTTGCGGATTCGATTATCGAATAAGCTGCTTCTTTCAATCTTTCAATTGGTTTTCCACCCATACTTCCAGATACGTCTAGGACTAAACAGATATTTCCACCCAAACTACCTGAGTCGTCTGGTTTTTTATATGATGAATATTTAAAAGAGAAAACGGGTGGTATTACTCGTCCATAAATTCTGATCGTGTCCTCATATAATAACTCATGAGGAGAATCCCCTATGACCCAATTGCCTAACCTATTGCTATCGCCATGCTTGCCTCTAATCCGGTCTGATACATCAAGATATTTGCTATAAAGCCTTATTTTTTCAAATTTTATATAGAACGGGTCCTTACTTAATATAATATTAGGAATATTATCAAGAAAATTTCTTGTAATAAGATTTAAAGGGTTGATATTATTGTAATCAAACTCATTTTCGCTCAATACATCTTCAGGCTCGATCCCAGCAGCTAAATATTCCTTAATTATATCGGCGTCATCAGAACATTCATGGGATTTTGCTTTTGTAGGTAAAGTAAAAGGACATATGATAAAAGTTCTTTCGGTGATACAATTTTTATTCTGAGCATCATTACCATTTTCAACACCTGAATTTTTATCATTAGAATTTTTGCCATCGCTTTTAGGCATTCCAGAATACCCGGCATTTCCTTTTTTTGATGTTCTGCGGTTTGACTTACTTGATGAGGAATAACCCTTATTTCTTGAACTTGATGGACTGTAAGATGTCTGTCCACTAAATTGCCGATTATTGGGAAAATTTCCAGCGAAAACATAAGTATGTTTGTAAAAAGGATTAAATAGCCTTTTTATAATTTTTATCAATCTTCTAAATTTCACATAAATATTATTTCCTGTCATAAACAGGATCTTATAGGACCTTTCAACCATAGATAGGTATTTATATTTGATAGGATATACATAACCAAAATCTTTGTTCAAAAAATAACAATACATCTCTAATAAGAACCTAAGGGGGCCATCTTTTGGTTTAAACTTATCTAGACCTTCGATTATATCATCTAAATATTCTTTATACTGGAATGATAGTTCATTATCCACTAAGATGTCCGCAATTATATTTAAGAATAAATTCGGATTATGAATACCCTCAATTTCACAAATTTTATACAATGTTGCAAGGACTTCAGATCTTGCTGGAAATATTGTCCTGTGTCCAAATTCATGTTGAAAAATAGCCCATAATTTATTTCGGGGAAACGCAATAAACCTTGCTGGTAATATTATCTTCCCCCAAGTATAAGTTGGAGGTTTATATTTATCATCAACTATTTCAATATCCAGCATTACCCCATTCTCTTTCATAACATCCTCAAAAATCTCATTAACATGTTTTGGAACTACTAAAATCAAATACACCCTCTACTTTATATTTTAAATTAAATTAAACATTTATAAACTCAACAATAACATATATGAACGATCTATCCAAGGATGGTCTTATATATTGACGGTCATATCATTTCGCACTATTAATGAATGAATCCCCCTATTTAAACGATTATGGTTTAATAAAATTATTACCAAATTTTCAAATAATAATACTTTATTCAAACTACTAAAAAAGTAGCTAAAATTATTAACTGAAATTTGTACTTCATAACTCATTATTAGGAAATTTGCTCTTTATTTTAGAAAAATTACTCTTTATTTTATTCTTTTTTCAAGCACTTTTTATTAGATAATTTAAGAAATCATGATTTTTATTTAGAATGGCAATTATGTAAACCTAAAATGAATTAGTTCCCTTTAAATTGGACATTTAAAAAGTTGTAATATCATTAATGTAAATAGATAGTAAGAAAACTATAAGAATTATTAAAGAACTCCTAATAAAATAATATGATGTTAAAATATTCATTAACAATTATTATATTAACATTTTAGGGGGCTAAAACGTCTGCAATGGAGATTTTTATGAACGGGACTAAATGATTAATATTAAAAAATGTCCATTACTTTAAGATTTATTATTAATGATTGAATTTATTATCTAAAATTAATCAATATTACTTTTCCAAAATGTTGGTGTTCTAATTATTAATTTTTTCTCTATTTTTTCATTCAAATTTGATTTTAATTTTTTAAAAAATTGCTCATTATAAATACAAATCCCGCTGTCAATAGCATCTAAAATTAATGGATTGGCATTTTCAATTAAACTCTCAATTTCCTTGGGTGTATAACAAAAATAATCAATCGGAATATGAATATTTAATTTATTTATATAAGACCTAAGCTCGTCAATCCTATCTAAAAAATTTTTTGTGGCCCAATTACCGATTATTATGATATCAGCATCACTATATATGTTAAAATCTCCCTTTGACCTTGAACCTGTTAGGATAATACATTGGATAAATTTATTTAATCTTCCTATTTTTGAAAACTCAGAGATTAATTCTTGAATTATTTTTTCATTTTCTCCATTAATTCTACTGCGAAAGTTAGAATTATATTCGCACATTTAATACAACTCCTCGCATTTTTCTCATTATAATATTCCCCAGGAATTCCCTCAGCAAATACATCCGGATATCTTGTTGCTATATAGTGCTTATCTAATTCTTGACATGAAACATAGATTTTATCAACATTTACTGATAATTTTTCACGGATTTCTTTCAATAATCCTAATAACGAATGCCCATAAGGTCTATATCCCACACTATAAAGGACTGCTTTTAATGATTTTTCTCCAGCTTGCAGACTTAAGAAACATGCCCACTCAAATATATTTTCTTTTAAATTTTTTTCTGCTGATTGTAGGTCTCTCTTAGATTGTTCAAGCCATCTTAAAGCTTCTCTTTTATTACCCATTTTGATTGGATTCCGTAATTTGTTTAATATCCTAATTTTTAGATATTTTAAATAATCTCGTTTAATTTTTTAGTAAATTTTAACAATTTTAAAATTTTGGTTTTTCAATAAAAATATAAATAGAGTCAAGTCATAGTTTGCTCTTATTTTATTGAGCCTAATTTAATTTTACTATGGTATATTTAAATTAAAGTAATAAATTTATTGATTATTGATTTGAGATACTAATAATATTTATTATCTAATCGGATTGATTTAATTTTTCATTCCTTTAATCTAATACTTATTTTTTTATTCATATAAGATTATGAAATTAGTAGACTTAAAAATACTTTATTTTTATTTATTTGGGCATAAATTACAAAATCAGAAGATTTAAATAATGATTATTAAAAAGTTTCTATTACACAGACATTAATATTTGATATAATAAATTAATATTAGGCGAATTAACTTTAAAATTAAAATTTTAAAGAAAATTCATTGGTGCTAGGAAGGAATGATAAGTTTAAAAAATTTTAAAATAATGTCGACATCAATCTTAATCATTACATTGATTTTTTTAGTAATAAATTCTAGCACAGTGATTTCATATTCAACAACCACGACCTCTCCCAAGATCCTGTATATTTACAAGAACGATTATAATACAGGACTAGATTACCAAAAATTCCTTAAATTTAACGGATATTCTATTACTTTATTGGATATGAATAACATTGAAAATTACGATATTTCTGATTATGATATCATTATGATTGGTCATGATACTGCGAATTCTGGAAATATCTGGGGAACATCATCCCAATTTCAGAAGGTATCAGGGACAAGTGCAGCGATTATCGGATTTTATAAAGGAGGAGCTGTATTTTTTGGTAATTTGGGTTCCCATCTTGGCTGGGATAATACAATGCTCAATCCTTCAACTACTTCAATAAAAATAATGAAAATGTCAGGAAAAGCATATAATTCACCATATAGTTTTACGGATTATACTGTATATACCATATATTGTAATACCACTGATGGAATATCAGTAAATAATCCGAACAACCTCTCATATCTAGAAAATATCGGACGTCATCTTACTTTTACAGAAAGTTATTCAGTCATTATAGAAAATTCTACTTATGTTTTATGGGGATTCAAAGATGGGCCCATAAATATGACTTATAACGGAGAATATCTGTTTCTAAATATTCTAAATTACCTTGTCTCTATTAAAATCACTACTACTACAATACCAGGATTTGAATTTACGTTTATACTATTCGCAATAATTTCATGTCTATACATTTGGTTCATACATAGAAAAATTAGCCAAGAAAGACATTTATAGAGAAATTGATATCTATTAAAATTTTTTTACTTTTTCTCTTTTTTCTCTTGCTCTGAGAAGAATTATTGTTTATTGAAATTAATTGATGTTTATTAGAATCCATCGATATTTATTAATTTTTTATTGGCTTTTGATTTTTTTAAAATGCTCATGCTCGTTTTATTTTTCTACAATCTCTGTGCTTCTATTGTCTCTGCGCCTTTATTATCTTCATACCTTTTATTTGATAATTTTTCATTCTTATACTTATTATTATTGTTAACTGCTTAATATTTTATCGTTTAATCCATTTTCTATATTCTTATTGTATATTTTTCAATCATCCATTTTTTTATATTCCTAAATATTGATTTGTTATTCAAGAAGTTTTGAAAAATTCATAAAAATAGGCATTTATTTTTTAATCTTAGCTATTATATATTCAATTCTTATCTATCCTTTCTTTAATTTTATTAAATTCTATAATTTTAAAAGACCTGATTTTATCTAGATATTTTAACTGGAGGTGAATTTTATACATGATTGAAGTCATCATAGGATCTATCATTAGTACTGCTGTAATTTTAATAGTAATATATTTGATTATTGACAAAAAATTCCAGAATATTGATAAAATCAATGAAAGCTCCATTAAACTCGAAAATACTGCTTCCATAATCGAAAAATTGAGCTTTTCATTATCCAGTCAGATAAATTCTATTAAAACCATTAGTACTCAATTGAATCTCGATTTCCAAAAATTCTATAATACACTTATTATGAAGCCATCTGTTCGTGGAAGTACGGGTGAAGGAATTGTTAAATTTATTCTGAATTTCTTTCCTGAAGATCTATGGCAGGAGCAATTTAAAATCCAGGACTCCGGAACCGTTGATTTTGCGATCTTTATGCCCCCTGATAGACGGGTATTACCACTTGATTCTAAGTTCTCACTATCTGAAGATCTAATCCCCAATATTGAAATCTCAGAGGGCGAAATAATTTTCCTTAATAAACAACAACGAGATAAAATTAATAAAAAAGTCATTGAAAACGCTAAAATAATCACCAAATACATAAATCCAGCTGTTGGTACCACCAATTTCGCCCTCATGTTTATTCCCGATTCCGTCTACCTCGCACTTAAAAATGAAACCCTTAATAAAATCTCATCTCTCAAAATTATTCCTGTCAACACCAGCGGATTGCTTAGCACTCTTTTTCTCATCGAACGCCAATATGCCTCTATTAAAATTAGCAAAGTGGTTGATCATCTTGAAGATATTAAATCTACTATTGAGAATAATTTTGCTACAACTATCAAAATACTTCAGACTGCTCAAAACCAAGTAAAAAATGCCAATAAAAATATCAAAAAGGCTATTAATTCCATAGAAAATGCCGAAATCGATATTTTAACTCAATTCGGACTCATTGAAAAAGAGTCATAACCATTGAAAAAGAATCAAAATATAATAATCATCATTTTTAATTTTTTATTTTCCATTTTTAATAAATAATTGAATTAATTATTTTTAACCATCTCCATTTTCATTTTCATTTTCATT
>CAZYEE010000221.1:0-6416 GCA_964646355.1 uncultured archaeon
CATTTCCAAATCCTTAAATATTTTTGGAAACCTTTCGATATCTTCATCTTTAAACCCAGACCCTAATTTACAAATACTCTGAAATAATCCTTCATCTTCGTTATATACTGCACATAACAGGGCACCATAGCCTCCTCCCCTTCTTCCTCTACCCATATATGCCCCCACAATTACTACATCAACAGAATCTATCATCTTACTTTGATACGATTTCTTTAATTTTAGCCATATATAGCCTCTGCTTCCAGCTTGATAGATTGAATCCTCCTTTATTGATTTTATCATCAGTCCCTC
This sequence comes from uncultured archaeon, assembly GCA_964646355.1. GTDB lineage: Archaea > Asgardarchaeota > Lokiarchaeia > Helarchaeales > HEL-GB-B > HEL-GB-B. The sequence goes on from CAZYEE010000221.1 coordinate 295, forward strand.
ACATTGATCTAGAGCCTCTTCAAAAAACTGGATTAATTCCTCTTCAGAATTTACTATTTTCTGATTTGCTATTTTTATAATTGGGTCGTTCTTTAGTTCATCATATTTGGTTATTTTTTCTAAGATCTCTCTCCTTTTTATGTATGGGGTCTTTAGAAGCACTTCACCATCTTTGTATAATATATCAAATAAATAGAGTTCTACTGGATATTCCTTCATTATTATATCAATATCATACTTGCGACGGCGTCTCATCAATTCCTGGAACGGCTTAATTCTTCCAGTTTTAGGGTCTATCGCTACTATCTCCCCCTCAAATATCAATTTATTTACAGGAATTTTCTTGATTGATTCAATTATATCTGGATACATATGAGTTATATTTTCAATATTCCTGGAAAAGAGTAGTATATTTGAGCCGTTTTTATGTGCTTGTACTCTTTCCCCATCGTATTTATATTCACATGCAAAACGGTTTCCCATTCGCTCAAAAATCTCCTCGATAGATTTAGCTCGTTGTGCCAGCATCATTTTAATTGGAATTCCTACTTCTACATCAATTTTTTTGATACCATCTAATCCTTCTTCAGCCAAAATCTTTCCTATTTTTCCTAAATCCGGTAATATATTGTATTTTTCCTCAATAAATTCCTTGTTATCTTTTGTGCCAGTAAACGCCACGCTCAATGCATTTATTATTGTCATATCTGCAATACCTAATCGTAATGTCCCCAAAATGATGCGTAAAATATATTTTGCCTCTTTTTCTGTGGATTTCGATAATAATCCGGCAAGTAAATCTATTTTTCTAAGGGTAGATCCTTGTCCCTCTTGATGAGCTATATCATATAGCGTGTTATAAATGTCAATAATGCTTTGAGTCTTTTTCTCATCTTTTTTCTTATCTAACACATCGTATTTTTTCATAAATAAATCTAATGTTTTTTTACTCTTCTTTTGCTTAAATATTTTAGTTATCGCATTCCCAATTCCTCCGCTTTCATCTATAATTTTCTTGATTAATTGTTCACTCAAATTGCTCATTTTTGAAATTGCTTTTATAGCAACTTTTTCCGCTATACCTATTGGTGGCTCTGGAACATAGTTAGGATATAAAATACCTTGAGTTAAATAAATTAGCTTATCAATTTCTTCTGGTTCTACTGATTTAAATAATTCCTTTAAAATATCTATTTTCTCAAGTGTTGCAGATGTTTTCTCTAATTTATTATATACATTAACAACAAATTCAAACGAAGTCATTTTCATTCAGTCTTTCATTTATCTCTTTTAAAATAATTCTAAATGGCTTTCCCAATTCCTTGGCTACTTTTTTCACATCTTCAAATTCCGGTTTAAAATTAACTATACCAAATTTATCATAAGATATTTTTATCGGGATCTCAAATTTTTTTCCATTAATCTGAACTTCTTTTTTGATGGTTTTTCTATTTAAAACCTTTCTTTTTATTCTATTTACTCTTACTCCCAGAGTACCCGTCTCTTTCATCAAATAATTCAGATTGAAGTCTTCGTTCTGAAGATCTGTGATTATTTTGATAATATAACCAGGCCTATTTTTTTTCGTGATAGTAGGTATTATGCTAATATCTTTTGTCCTACCCTCTTTCATTATGTTTTCTATTAAATTGCCCAATAATTCGCCGGATACATCATCTACATTCGTCTCTAATACTGAAACCCACTCCCAATTGGTGGCAATATTCTCAGCATTTCCGATTATTATTCTTAATACATTTGGTATCTCCTTGAAATCATTATTACCCGCACCATATCCTACAGATTCGATCCTAATTTCCGGCAGAAAATCTACTTGATCCTGTATTAAAGTTGTTAATATGGCAGTACCTGTGGGCGTCGCTAATTCTTTATCTATAGGCCCCCCCATTATCTTATAACCGGCTTGTTTAAGTATCTCTGTAGTAGCAGGAGCCGGAACGCTATACGTTCCATGAGAAAATGTTACCTTTCCACCCCCAACAACTAATGGCAAGCCAAACCAAACAGTATTCTGTAATATTTTTAAATCCTCAGTCAAAATTATGACTCCCACTATATCAAATATCGTATCAAAAGACCCGGTCTCATGCAAATGAATAGCATCAATATTTTTACCATGTACCTTGCATTCGGCATTTATTATTTTGTCTAAAATTTTATTTGCTATTTCTCGTCCATAACTTGATACTTTAAAATCACTAAGAGCTTTATTTAATATTTTAAAAAGCTTCTGGGGCGTTTTTTCCAAATGATCTTCTTCTAATTCAATTTTTAATACAGTAGACTTGATGCCTTTTCTATTCACATGTTCATTTTTGATTTTAATATCCCTTAATTCCTCAAAATTTAATTTTAAATAATTAGCTAACTCTATAAGCTTTTCAGCATTCGCCCCCGCATCTATTAACGCCGCTAAAAACATATCCCCCGAAACTCCCGCTATTGAACAATCTACTATCACTACCCTCATTTTTTTACAAGTCCATCCTATTTCTTATCAATATATTTTTGTATGCGTTTTAAAAATAATAAAGCAACAACAGCAGCTCCAAATCCATTTCCAATATTGACCACTACTAAGCCTGGAGCACAAGATTGTAGCATTGTAGTTAATGCACCTATTCCATCTCTTCCCAACCCATATCCTGTGGGTGATGGAACCCCAATAACCGGGACATCTACTAAACTCGCAACCACTGATGGTAATGTTCCCTCCATACCAGCAACCACTATTATTATATCAACATCTTCCTCTATCATATTCTTTAATGGTGGAAATATTCGATGAAATCCCGCTATTCCCACATCATATGATGTTACCACTTGAGCACCCATCTCCTCTATCACTGTTTTTGCCTCCTCTGCTATATAAATGTCCGATGTACCTGCCGTAATTATACCCACTTTACCAGTTAATTTCTGCTTCTTTAGACCTTTTAATTGAAAATTCGCAATTCTTCCCAGTTTGTTATATATTATTTCTATTTTATCTCTAAATTTTCGCAATATCGCCTCTTTAACTTTACCATACTTCTCCTCCGCTAATCTGCTAACCATTACATGCCCTTTTTTTTCAATAACCTCACTTGCTATCTTAATAATTGATTCAACATCCTTATTCTCTGCAAATATTACTTCAGGAAAACCAGCTCTATACTCTCTATATAAATCAAAACAAGCTAATCGCTCAATTTCCTCTATATATAGCTTCTTGATCCTCTTTTCTACTTCATCAGCTTCTATCTCATTCTTCCTTAATCTCTCTAATAGTTCCCTAATTCGCTCCAATGCAGCCCCTCAACTCTTTTACCTGTTAATTTTTCTTTATTCATTCTACCTTATCCTTTATTTTATATTTTTGAATTTTTAATTATTAATAAATTTGAATTTTTTAATTATTAATTTAAGCCTGTTTTATGAATCAATTTAGACGTAATTGACCACCTGAACTTATTAATTGACCACATGAACATAGCTTATAAATTAATTTAGACCATGTACCATGAATTTGTTTAGATCATTGGTTTTTATAGAATTCGAATTTTTTTATTATTTATTGTATATTCCATGCTAATATTTTATGCTATTATTTGCGAATTTATTAAAATCAATACTTTATCTTATTTAAATTCGCTTACTTCAACTTCATCAATCATTATATTAATATTTCGTTAATATTTTCTAAATATTCTCTCTATTTATCAAAATCTGTATTAATTTTTATCAAAATCTGTATTAATACTTAATCATAAATTCTCTACTATTTTCACATTTTATAATCCAAAATTCTCAATGTATATGACTATGCCCATGCCCATGATCATCATCATGAACATCTTCGTCCTTTTTTTCAAACTCCAATAAAATATGTTTTACTTGTCTGTACTCCGGTTTTGAATTCAATATTTTTAATAACTCATTTATTGACTTGGAATCTCCTTTAACTGCCAAAATCAGCATACAATTATCTCTGTCCAAATGGATATGCAATGCCGCATCTATTATATTATAAAATTCATGTTGTAATTCATTTAACTCATCCATCATCCCTATTTTCTCTGTATGGTCAAATATTATTGAAATCGTACCCGCTTTCAATGATACCCCGTCTTTATGATATGTCCAATTATATTCTGATATAAAATTCCTCATCGCCTTTCTCACAGCATCCGACCTGCTCATCCCTATTTCCTCTCTTATCTTATCAAATTCCTTTAATAATCCTTCCGGAAGACTTACACTAAATCTCTGAAATTTCTCCTTTTCCATTACTTAACCTCCTTTTTTAATCATTTCCTACATATTATCGCAATCGGGAGACTTGCTTTCCTCCATTCCGCATATTTTCCAGTTAAATTCATATCAATCTTCTTTCTCCCATGATTTCCCAATATTATAAATACCGTATTGTTCCTTGATTGCTTAAACATTCCCAATAACCACTTATCCGTTCTATGTATTAATCTCTGTATTAGATTTTCTGGGGGCTCCCTTTTAAACATTATTGATCTCTGATACAACGCCTCAAAATCCTGAAAATTTAACCATATCAAATCCCTCTTATTTAATATCTTTGATGCCTGAATCCACGTTGTCATATCACCACTTGATTTAATATTTTCTGTACCTCCAGCAAATAATTTTATATCATCCTCTCTCCCTATCATCACCGCACTCTTATTCCTCGACCTTAAATATTCAAATAAATTGAAATCTCTTCTCTCCAAATCCCCATACACTATTTGTTGCATCACCGCCATTGCATATGGATTCTCAGTTTCTAAGAGTATTATTGACTCTAAATTATTTATCATAAATTCCGGCTGATGTACGACAATTTCAAACAACCCAAAATTATCTAATATCACGAATACTACTCTCTCTATCCCTATATTTGATATCTCTCCTATTGGCGAAGGAATCGTCTCCGGCACTGCCTCCCCCAATAAATGCAATACCGTTGCAGGTATCTGGGTCATATGCCCTTGTATTGTATTTAATTCATCTGCCATTTCTTCTACCAGCTTTATAGCTTTTATTTCTTATTTCAAACTCTTTATTAATCTTCTTTACTCATTTTATTCTAATCTATTTTCCTTGTTTTTCTTGCCTTCATTGCACTTTTTTTATAACTATCTTATTTCTTTAATACTTCTTTTTAGTTTTTCAAAATTTCGAAATAATATATCATTTCAATTATAAACCCAAATTTTTTATTTGAAAAAATTAGCATCACTCTGAATTATTTTCTGCCTTATAAATAAAAATGGAGCCGGGCTCGGGTTTCTCGACCTGCTACGGCTTCGATCCCGAGACCTTTGCATTACCAGTGCAACGCTCTTCCGACTGAGCTAGCCCGGCTCGACTAAAAAATAATTATATGATGCAGGGAGTGGGACTTTCACATCCATGCTAACCACATGGGTCGTTTTGAACCCACGTACTCCTACGAGACAGGATCTTAAGTCAGGACGCACTATTATGCGTTGTCCTGCGCCGATGGCTTGCATCCCCTTGGAATCAAGGGGCATTTGGCCGGGCTTGGCTATCCCTGCATTATTACTTGCGGGAAATACAGCCCTCAATTCGCTCGTAGGCTGTTCTTTACCCTGCATCTTTTTTTTACTGCAATTTATTTTATTCACAATTGTTTTTAAAATTTTTCTAAATCACTAAATTAAATAAAAATTATCTATAAACTATCGACATGTATCTAAACTATTAAATCAGAAAACCTTTCTTATACATTTTATAATATAAAAACAGATAATCCAGTTTTTATATAAAATTTTTGATCAATAATTAGGTTAATATCTCTAAAATTTCTAAAATTTTTTCAATTTTTAAATATCATCAATTTTTTAAATATTCTCGATCATTAATTATATTTTATGGTAAAAATAGATAATCTTACTTGTTTTTATTGTAAAAAATTATGTTAAAACCAAAAAAACTCCTTAATTTCAATCTAATAATAACATAAAAACTTTGACCATTCTCCAAAATATGTCATAACTCTTTGATATTCATTCGCGGGAAAAAAATTCATATCAAAAATATTGATCAATTTTTCTAAATTTTTTGTATTCCTTAATGTCAAT
>CAZYEE010000222.1:0-6374 GCA_964646355.1 uncultured archaeon
ATCGCCATTTTTATAATATACACCATTTAATCTGCTATTTCATGATTATTGAATATCAAATCTATTTGATTTATTCATTTATTATATTTATTGCCGTTATGTATGGTCGGGAATAACGCTATTTAAAATTTTTTATTCACCCAATATTTGATGTATAATCGATAAATTTAATTAGTTTAATTTATCACCAATTAAATTAGAAAATTATATCGTATGTATATTAAAATTTTAAAAATTTAATCATCTATAAATTATATAATTAATTCATTTAATTGATAAAACTATGAAGGCATTAAATAATAAAAAATCTAATAACTTAGAAGATTTTTATTCCTATTATTTGATATTAAAAAATAATATTTTGCAAAAAATGACAGGTTTATTAAATTGGAATGAAAAAAATAAGTTTTTTGATTTATTAATGTTGCAAACATTAGTTTTATGGTATTTTCAAAAACTGGGGTTTTTTAATGCTGATATGGATTATTTTATTAATAAATTCAAGGAAATAAAAAGGAAAAAAATTGAAAAATATAATAATTTTTATGATTTTATAATAAATTTTATTTATTTCTTACATAATTTTGGTCCAAATAATTATAAAGTTGATGAAATATTCGGAACTATATTTAATGTATTCCCCGCGATATTCCTTTTTGATAATAATTGGAAGGAATTTGATATCAAAACTATTAGAATTCCTGATGAATTTTTTTATGTTGAGGATCTAGATGAGTTAAAAAAACCTATAGAATCAGAGAAATCTATAAAATCTATAAAATCTGCTAAAAAACAAATATATCCATATCCATTATTCAATTTATTGGACTATATAACTCAAAATGTTAATAAATTAGATACCTTTTTTATAGGAAACTTTTTTGAAAAATTAATAACGACTAAGAGTCGTAAGAAAACCGCTGCTTTTTATACACCTAAAAATTTGGTAAAATTTATAGTAGATGAATCAATTTTTCAGTATATAGTAGCAAAAGAGCCCTATAATTTAGACCAATCTTTAAATAATTTGACCAAAATAATTTCAAATGCGACAATTGAGGAATTAGAAGGTCTATTCTTTTTATTGAAAAAAATCAAGATTTTGGACCCGGCTATCGGTTCTGGAAATTTTTTAGATTATACTATAGATTTTTTAGTTGATATTTATTTGAAAATAAAAAACAGATTAGAAAAACTTAACATATCTTGCAATTGGTTTAGAATTGAGAATTTAAAGGATTTCACTTCTAAAACATTTATCAATTTATTAGAAATAAATGATATTAAACTTTTTAAATTCATTATTTTAACTCACATTATTATTCCATACAATATATTTGGAATAGATATTGATTCACTTGCGGTTAATATTTCAAGGTCGAGATTTTTAATCAAATTAGCAAAATTATGTTCTAATTTGAAAGAGGATTGGACTGCATTTCCTGTTAATTTTTTTAATTTAAAATGTGGAAATACTCTGGTAGGTGCATTAAATTGGAATAAAGATATAATTAAAAAGAAACAAACTATTCTTACACAATTCTTAAAAATGAAAGAAGAATTTAAAACTAATATTAGAGATGGAAATGAATACAAATTGCATAAAATTTTTAAAACTTTACAAAATATCACTGAATACTTCAATGTTCAATACAAATTTCCCGACCTTATACCTAATAAATTAATCGATCTCGAAAATAATTTAGAACAATTTTATTCTTGGATAGAAATTTTTCATAATTTGCATAATTTATTAATTAAATCATTATATGCTAAATACACATATGAAATTGATGGAATTATCAAAAATCTTCGGGAGATTATTCATCGTAAAGTTGATTTGATTTATTTCAGGAATTATGTAATACCATATAAATTCGCAAAAAAACTTAAGGTATTTCATTGGGAAATTGAATTTTCAAATGTATTTTACAATAATAATGGATTTGATATAATTATAGGAAATCCTCCATACATTAGACAAGAAGAAATTAATCATATAATTAATGAATTTGATTATAAATCATTACTGGCAAAAATTTATCCAATATATGAACGAACTTTTGATTTAAGTGTTTATTTTATGCTAAGAAGTCTTTTTTTACTGAAAAAATTTGGTATACATTCATTTATCATAACTAATAAATGGACTAGAGCAAAATATGGATTTAAAATAAGAAATCTTCTTAAGAAAAAGACTTCAATTATAAAGATAATTGATTTTTCTGGAGTAAAAGTATTTAAGAACCTAACTGTAGATACCATGATATATTTGATATGTAATAGAGCACCCGATAATAATCATACTTTTTTATATTCTGCTCCCACAAATATCGATCAATTAGATACACACGGATATTTTATAAATCAAAAAGAGCTCCAAAACGGTATTTGGAATTTTCTTGATTCGGAAACTAATAAAATAAAAATGAGAATGGAAGAAAACAGTATTAAATTAAAAGATTTAGGAATAAAGATATATTATGGAATAAAAACTGGTTTTAACAAAGCATTCTTAATTTCGAATGATATAAAGAAACGAATTTTAAACAAAAATCCAGAATCTAGTATTTTCATAAAGCCAGTATTAAGAGGTCGTGATATTAAACGTTATTATTTCGATTGGAAAGGACAATGGCTCATTGTTATTCCAACAGGCTGGACTAGAAAAAATATTCTAATCCATGGATCAAGTAAAAAAGAGGTAGAAAAAGTATTTGCAGAAAAGTTTCCAATGATTTATTCTCATTTTACGCAGATCAGTAAAAATGGTGTAAAAAAAGGTAAAGGATTATTTGATAGAGACGATCAAGGTGAATTCTGGTGGGAATTAAGACCTTGCTTTTATTATGAAGAGTTCAAAAAACCTAAATTAGTCTGGAATCGAATTACTTCAAAAGTACAATTTCAATACGTTCCAGGCGGTTTTTATGTTTTGGATTCTACCTTTTTTATGGTAGGAGAACATCTTAAATTTCTATTACTAATTCTTCAATCTTCTTTAGTCTCATTTATAATCCGAAATTATTGTGCATTTCTTGGGTCTGGGCTTTATGCAGCAGCTCAATATATCGAACAAATTCCAATTAAAATTCCAGCCCAATTTAAAACGTTTGAAATTATTGCAGATTATCTACTATTTTTGAATCTTGATCCAGATCGTAGACGATTTTTTTCAGAATTAATAAATTTCTTCGATAAAAAAATAGCTGATTGTCTTGTCTATGAATTATATTTTAATACAGAACTAAGAAAATCTGGTATTAATAATGATTTGAATAATAAAATAATGGGAGAATTAATACCAATTGATTATGATAAATATCTTGACCTTTATTTTAAAAAGATATTAAATAGCAAGAGTAATATGAATCTATTATTCGAATTAGAGAATCAAATACTCGATAACATAATAAATACGTATAAAAAACTAATTAATAATTCTGAAATAGCTTCTTATATTGAATCTATTAAAAATCACCAATTTATTAGAAGAATCGAATCTGCATTAAATTATTAACAAAATTTGATTTATTTCTTTTATGCTAAAAGGATGAATCTATTAATAATGACAAATTTATATAACAAAATTTGTTAATTTTATCTATAAAAATAATTAAGATTGATAACAACTAAGATTGATCTTCATTAAGATTGAACAAGATCGAACAAATTTGATTAAGTTCGATTAAATTCAATTAAATTTCTAATAATTTTTTAATATTAAACCTAATAATATGATAATTAATAACAATTTCTTAGTGAAGAAAAATGAAAGGTCCACTTGATGGTATAAAAATCTTAGATTTAAGTCAATTTATTTCTGGTCCATGGTGTACTAACCTACTATCAACGCAAGGAGCGGAAGTAATTAAAGTAGAACCTCCTGTAACTGGAGAAAGTTTAAGATTATTTGTTATTTTTGAAAAATATCTATATTTTTTCTTTAGTATATTTAATTTGAATAAAAAATCAATTACATTAAATATCAGGACCAAAGAAGGTCAAGAAATTTTCAAAGAATTAGTCAAACATGTCGATGTGGTTGTTGAGAATTATACTCCTGGATTAATGAAAAAGTGGAATTTAGATTACGAAACCGTCTTAAAACCTATAAACCCACGATTAATCTACGCCTCCATCTCTGGATTTGGACAAACAGGAATTGAAGAATATGTACGAAAACCTGCTTTTGATCTTAATATTCAAGCAAATAGCGGATTTTTACATGCATTAGGTATGCAAGGGCCACCAGTAATTCCATTAGCCGATTTTTCTGCAGGAAATGTTATGGCAGTTGGTATTTGCCAAGCCTTATATTACAGGGAAAAAACAGGTAAAGGACAAATGATCGATCTGTCCATGCTTGATCTTATGTATGCCATGAATGTTAGAGTCCAGGTACGAGAATATATGCCCCAAGCAAGAGGAAAAAAGGATGTAATCTCAAATTTATTACCAACATATAACCAATATCCCACAAAAGATAATAAAAAAGTAGGAATTGTCGCAATTACTGAAAAACAATTCTATAGATTATGTGATGTTATTAATAGACCCGAACTTAAAAAAGACAAACGTTTCAGAAACGCAGTAAAACGAATGGATCATGTTGAAGAACTTGATGAAATTCTTAAAGAATGGACAATAAAACATACTAGAGACGAGATAATTAAAATACTTGATGCAAACAGAATTCCATGCGCAGCAGTTTTACATGTTGATGAGGTAAGAGAACATCCTCAACTAAAAGCCCGTAATATGTTCTATCAAAAATTTGATCTATCCAAATATCCAAACATCGAGTCCGCTACTGTTCCAAATGTTATTCTAAGATTCTCCGAATCACAAGGTGAAGTTTATTCTACAGCTCCTGAATTAGGAGAACATAATAAAGAGATTTACCATAATTTACTTGGCTATTCCGATGAAAAACTAAAGGAATTAAGACTTAAAGGTATTATATGATTTAAATAATACCTATAGATAATTATTTTTTCATTTGTTATCTTTTATTATCTAAAAATGAAAAATTAAAATAATAGAATATAAAAGATAATATTTAATCAATAAAATAGGGGATACTTTATATGTTATTCAGCGATATATTTTTTGAAAACATTTACAGCACTTACTGCATCAGGTGCCCAGTCATCTGCTCCTACATGTTTACAAACATTTTCATCTACAGGTCCGCCACCTACAATAACAGGTAAATTAGGATCTGCTGCTTTAATAGCTTCAACTGTTTTTTTCATAGATTCGATTGCAAGTGTGAGTAATCCAGAAAGTCCAACTGCATTTGGCTTTTCTTTATTGATAGTTTCGACAAACTTTTCGGGTGGTTGATCTACTCCTAAATCTACGACTTCAATACCTTCAGCTCTTAAAAGTCCTATTACAATATTTTTTCCAATATCATGAATATCATTTTGGACAGTCCCGAAAACAACCTTTCCGAGTGGTTTAGTCGCACTACTTTTTTTAATTAAAGGCATTAAAATTTCGTTTATTTTTTCAAATAGTTCTCCACTAAATATTAAATCAGCAAGAAAATATTCTTTAGCAGCAAATCTATCTCCAACTATTGTCATTCCATCTCTTACAAGACTAAAGATATCTACAGGATCTTTCCCAGCATCTATTAGTTGTTTCACGAGGTTAATAGCTTCCTCCTCTTCTAAATCGGCTACTGCATTGATTAAATCTTCCTCTATTGTCATTTGGAATTTTACCTTCCTTTTTTTATTTTATATATGAATAAAAGTTATTATATAATCCATAATAGTATTATATCTTTCTTTTTTTACAGATTTTCAATAAAAGATTATTACCCGAATCAAATTTGTAAAGAACTTTTTCAAATTTTTTATTTTTATTTGATCAATAACATTTTGTAAATCATTTAATAAAATTTTCTATTATATATCTTGAAAATTTTCAAATGATCTCATTTTTCTGTTTAAAAATTTAAATTTTTAGAGATATTCATTGAAATTCAAAATTAGAAAATATTCATTGGTAAGTGAATTGTAATTTTTTATAGATTTCAGATAATTAGTACTATTATTTAAGTCAATATTCTTATAATTACCAATATTTTTATTGTAATGTTTATTAATCTCGTTGTTTTTTTGTGCATTAGTTTCCAATTTTTTTAATAGATTTGAAGCTGTCAATATTTCTGACTCTTCTATCAATTTACTGATGATTTCTCCCTTAAAAAGACCTATGATTTGTTTATTGAATTTAGACCAATGAGGTATTCCATTTAAAACTAAATTAATTGGAAAATCTTTTAAATTTCCTGCGTATTTTTTGATTCTCTGGTTTAATGAGATCCAAAACTGGATTAAATCAGTTTGAACAATAGT
>CAZYEE010000223.1:0-6363 GCA_964646355.1 uncultured archaeon
TATATTAAAAGAAAATGGAGTATATCCACCGTAATGAATTCCCAACTCATTCCCGTTCAGCCAGACTCTGGTCTCCCAATCAACTGCCCCAAAATGTAATATAATATTACAATCTTTCCAGTTTTCTGGTATTGAAAAATAACGTTTATACCATAACCTTTTCTTAGGGCCCAGTTTTTTGCAAACACCTGAAAGAATGGATTCAACTGGGTATGGTACTAATATATTACCTTCATATTCACTAATATGTTCTTCATTTTTTAGGGATATTGCATATTCCCATAGCCCATTTAAATTGATCCAATCTGCCCTTGTTAATTGGGGTCTTGGATACTCTGGAAGTGGTTTTGATGATTGAATTTGATTAGACCATTTTGTAATTAGTTTTTCATATTTAATGCCAAAATTGGGTGAAATTTTAATCACCTTTTACATTTCATTAATTTCATCAATTAAAAATATTTATCTATCTATATTTCAATAAAAAGGTAACAAAAAATCTCTAAAAATATTTTTATTTGAATTTTATTTTCTAAAATATTAAGAATTTTGTTTAATCATAGTATAAAAAATATAATTGAAATAAAATTAAATTTCGCTACTTTTTTATTTTTGAAAAAATCTTCAATAAATTAATGACTAAAGAAAAACTTGATTGGGAAAATTGCGAGATCATTGGAATCAACAAAGAACCTTATCATTGTTATTATATTCCTTATCCTAATAAAGAATCCCTTCTAAAAGGAAATGAAGGATCTCCGTATTTAGTTGACTTGAATGGAAAATGGAAATTTAATTGGGTTAGAAAACCTATAGACAGACCTACAGACTTTTATAAATATGATTATGATGTTTCAAATTGGGATGAAATTGATGTGCCAAGCAATTGGCAGCTTAAGGGATATGGAATACCAATATATAGAAACTATAATTATCCTAAAAGTATTAAGACCTGGTGGATACCAAGAATCGATCATAATTATAATCCTGTTGGATCTTATAGAAGAAAATTTATTATTCCAGAAGAATGGCGAGGTAAAGAAATTTTTATAAGATTTGAAGGAGTTAAATCTGCTTTCTATATCTGGGTTAATGAAAAAAAAGTAGGATATAGCCAAGGAAGTATGAATCCTGCTGAATTCAGAATTACTAAGTATGTAAAAACGGGAGAAAATATCATTGCTGTTGAAGTTTATAGATGGTCTGATGGGTCTTATTTAGAAGATCAAGATATGTGGAGATTTAGTGGAATTTTTCGGGATGTTTATATATATAGAACCCCAAAAGTCCATATTCATGATTTTTTTGTTTATTGCGATTTCGATAAAATGTATAAAGATGCAATTTTGAAAATTAAATTAAAAATTAAAAATTATTCAGGGGCAGAATACAAGGATTGGCATATAGAGATTTCAATGTATGATCAAGAGGGTAATTATGTAAAATCAGAACCATTACTAGAAAAAAGATTTGATATTCAAGGATTTAAAGAAATAATTATGGAATTTGAAGAAAATATTGAAAATCCTAAAAAGTGGACTGCTGAAACTCCATATTTATATAATATTATTTTCGAGTTAAAGACACCAGATGGTGAAACTATTGAGGCTGAAAATTGTAAATTTGGATTCAGGAAAATAGAGATCGGAAAAAATGGTGAATTCTTAATTAATGGTGTGCCCATCATTTTTAAAGGAGTTAATAGGCATGAACATGATCCTGATAATGGAAGAGCCATTTCCTATGAACTAATGTTAAAAGATATAATAATTATGAAACAAAATAATATAAATGCGGTAAGAACGAGTCATTATCCAAATCATCCTAAATTTTATGAATTATGTGATGAATATGGTATTTATGTTATGGATGAGAATAATTTAGAGACACACGGAATACGTTATAAGATTCCAAAAGGAAGGAAAAGATGGAGAAATGCGGTAATTGACAGAATGATTGGAATGGTTGAACGTGATAAAAATCATCCGTGTGTAGTCATTTGGTCATTAGGAAATGAGTCCGGATCAGGTAAGAATTTTAAATTGATGAAAGAAGAAACTCTAAAAATTGATCCAACTAGACCGATTCATTACGAAGGTGATTTTAAACAACGTATTTCTGACATGTTTAGCACGATGTATAGCACCCCCATGGAACTAGAAAAATCTGGACAATTAAAGAAAGTTAGAATATATGGTCTGTATACAGTTAAGCCGAAGCAATATAAAGGAAAACCAAGAATTTTGTGTGAATATGCTCATTCAATGGGGAATAGCTTGGGAAATTTTCAAAAATTTATGGATGTTTTTGAAAAATATGATAATTGTGTTGGAGGGTTTATTTGGGATTATATTGACCAAGGATTACGTAAAAGATCTGAAGATGGTAAGGAATACTGGGCATATGGCGGAGATTTTGGAGATAAACCAAATGATAAAAATTTTTGTATAAATGGAATTTTACTTCCTGATAGAAAACCAAATCCAGCACTTTTTGAGGTAAAAAAAGTATATCAAAACATAAAAGTCCTTCCTATTGATTTAATAAATGGTGAAATTGAAATCCTAAATAAATATTATTTTATCTCTTTAAATTTTGTAAATTTACATTGGGAACTCACTGAAAATGGTAAAATTATTCAAGATGGTTTAATTGAATCCCTTGATATAGATCCGAGACAGAAAAAGAGTATAAAAATCCCATTTAAAAAGCCAGTGATTAAACCCAATACTGAATATCACTTGATGTTAAAATTTGAATTAAAAGAAGACACTAAATGGGCTCAAAAAGGATATATAATAGCTTGGGATCAATTTGAAATTCCATTTGAAAAACTTGAGCCAAAATTCTTATCAATTGAGGACTTACCTACTTTAGAATATAAAGAAGAGAATGATTTTTTCAGAATTATAGGTAATTTATTTGAAATAAAAATAGGAAAAAAATCGGGAGCACTTGAATCCTATAAATATAATAACTATGAATTTATAGTCAGTCCATTAATCCCAAATTATTGGAGAGCACCTACTGATAACGATTTAGGATTGGCTAAATTTGTTTCCTTTTTTAAAATTTTTATGAGATCATTTTTTAGCTGGAAAAATGCCGCTAAAAATCGAAAAATAAAAAAGGTAGAAGTTATAGAAACCAAGCCTCAGCTGATTAAAATAAATGTTCAAATGAAGGTAAAAAATACAAAAGGTATTTCTAACATTATCTACAAGATTTTTGGGAATGGTGACATCATTATCGAGAATACAATTTTCCCAACGAAAAATATGATACGATTTGGAATGCAAATGGGCGTTCCAAAACAGCTAAATACTTTAACATGGTTCGGTAGAGGCCCACATGAAAATATGTGGGACCGAAACACTGGGGCTGCTATAGGAATATATTCAGGAAAAGTAAAAGATTTAATCCATAATTACGTGAGGCCTCAAGAGAATGGAAATAGAACAGATGTACGATGGGCTTCCTTAACAAGCGATGATGGTAAAGGAATTGTTATATCTGATATTGGCGGAGAATATTTATATATAAGTGCATGGCCCTATACTTTAGAAGACTTGGAAAAAGCGAATCATATTCACGAACTTCCTGAAAGAGATTTTATAATATTTAATATTGACTATAAACAGCGTGGAGTAGGTGGAGATAACCCCGTCTTTACAGGAATACATGATGAATACAAAATCAAAGCTAAAAGATTATATAAATATGCTTTCCGTTTGAGGCCTTATAATGAAAATGATATTGATCTTATGCAAATTTTAGAAAAAGTTCCACCTAATATTTAATTTGATTATCATTTTTGTAAGTTTAATTTGATTATCATTTTTGGAAGAATTATAAATTATATAATAATTATAAAATTGATAATAATGATTACCATAACAATTAAGGATGAAATAAAAAGGGAATTATTATCGATAGCTGCTGATTTACAGAAGAGATATGGACGTAAAGTTAGTTATAATGAGGTATTAGAATATTTAATCAGTAAATATAAGGAGAATATTAAAAATATAGATTTATTTAAGCAATTTTGTAATCCTCCTAAAGAAAAATTGAATTTTGAGGATATATATCGGGAATTAAGGAATGAACGATTAAGGGATGGATGAAAGAAAAAGCTGAAAAATCAAAAAGGTATGCACTTGATGGAAGTGTATTGGTAGCTCTTTAAGTATTAGAGAAAAAAATACAATACCCTTAAAGCAGCAAATATTAAATAATCAAATAGAATCATATACCACAATTATTGCATTAACCGAATTAATGTATATATTATGCAGAAAATTGAATTTTGAATTTACGGAAAATAAAAAAGACTTACTTTTAAGGTCTGGAATGATAAAAATCATAGATACAAAAATTTTAATGGAGGAGGCTTCAAAACTTAAATGTAAATATCCTATAGCCTTGGGTAAATATCCTATAGCCTTGGCAGATTGTTATACATTAGCTCTTGCTAAATTATTCAATTGTATAGCTTTATTTGCTAAAGAAGAATCAGAAATTAAAAGTATAATTGAGAAAAAATCTCTAAAAATTCCAGTTGTATTTTTAGAAAAATTATAAAAAAATTATAAAAAAATTGAATTAAAAATTATGAGAAAAACTATTCACTCCCCTATTTCATATTCAATATTGAAAAATCTTTCAATATATTATTTCTATGAAAAAAGTTTAAAACATTTATATACTTTTGTCGGAAATTGGAATTTATAAGAACATAAATTATTTCAAATATAAATTTGATGAAAACATTTTTGGGATTGTTAAGTTAAATGTTAATAATAGAAATAGAGTTATTAGTAATTAAAAGATTATAGGTAGCGAAAATGGCAAAGATTGAAATTAGAAAACCCACAGAGGAAGAGATAGAGGAAGCCAAGAAAAATTGGGGCACATGGGAAAAGGAGCCCAGTGTTTTTGACTGGTATTATGATACACCGGAGACTTGTTACATTTTAGAGGGTGAAGTTGTCGTAAAGACTGATGATGGAGAAGAGGTAACCATAAAAGCAGGAGATCTTGTCCGATTTCCAGAAGGTTTAAAATGTGTCTGGGATGTTAAGAAAAAAATAAGGAAACATTTTACTTTTAAATAAATTTATTTTTTTATTAGGAACTTAATATGAAAAAATTAGGAATTTTAAGGTTAAATCCTGTTGAGAATACGTTAATAGAGAATTTAAAAAACGAATTAGCAAAAATATTTGTCAATATTTTTTCATCAATTGAGATAATTCCACAAATAATTGAAATTCCAAAAATTTATTATAATGAAATAAGAAAACAATACAAGGCCGATTATCTTTTGGAGACTACAATAAAAGTTGCAACTCAATACGGTTACGATGTTGTATTGGGTATAATTGATGCCGATATTTATAAATCTGGGTTTAATTTTATTTTTGGATTAGCTCAGATTAGGAGTAGACCAAGTGCATGTATAATAGCATTAGCAAGACTTAACCCAGGATTTTATAACTTTAAATATGATGAAAAAAATTCTCAGAATATTTATCGTTTAAGAATATTGAAGGAAGCACTTCATGAAATAGGACATACATTGGGCCTACCACATTGTATAAATCCTGATTGTGTGATGATTTTTTCTAATAGTCTATTAGATACTGATCGAAAACCTGCAAAATTCTGCCAATCTTGTGCAAGAAGAATTGGTTTATTAAAATAATCTAAAGGATTAACAACCTTAACATTTCTTAAGGATATTTGTAAATTAAAATTAATAAAATCAACCAAAAGCAAAAATTGGTTATTAATGAATATTTATTAATCTTGCATTGGTTTGGTGCTTAATTCCCAGTATTAAAATTAATTTATAATTTGGCTAATAATATAGAGTAAAAAAAAATTAGAAGATTAAAAAATTAAAAAAATATGATAAGAATTCAAGTTCGTAAATGTATTTTAGCAGATTTTAAATTTATTTCTTTTAGGAATTAACCATAATGCTAATGAAATAAAGATAATAATAGCAAACAATGAATATATTATCGAAAATCCTGGAATATTGGAACCTGTACTTGATACAAAAGGTCCATTAGTTTCCCCTGTACTTGGTTCTCGAATTGTTTCTCTTAGATCGACTGCTTTAAAGAAATAAGAATGTGAGGAACCAGCAGACATTTTCGTTGAATAATAATAAACGCAGCCGTCATCATATTTATTATCACTGGGTGTTAAAAATAAGAAATATGAAGAAATTAAGAAATATAAAAAGAATATATGGTATAAAAAGAAAATATATTCAATTATAGTAAATTTTTGTTAAACAACTGGTATTGAGCGTTAAAATCGTGGCTTAAATCAATTGAATATGCCTGCTGG
>CAZYEE010000224.1:0-6323 GCA_964646355.1 uncultured archaeon
TGCTACGTGCTTGCCGAGGTAAATGGGACCGATTTCACAAACTTTACCATTGATAATGAAACCTATGAAGTGAGCTATGGGTTTAACGTGTTTTCCAAGGATTTTGGTGAATCTTTTACTTCGCACAATCTAACATTTCGCCAGAAGGATGTGGATAATAATAATTTTAAATGGGTTGCTATTGAGCCACTTTTTATAGAAGAGGATGAGACTATCGTAAATTTAACGAATTCATATAATATTACCTTCTATGCAGCGGGTTCAGTTGCAATATTGATTCAACCCGACTTCTTTTATAATTGGCTATATTTGGAGGTTGATGGGCATATTATTAATAATATTTATAACACGACGACACATCCCGAAATAAACAGTGCATTTTATAGTTATTATGTTGAAAAGGGAGCATATCTTGTTTTCACCTTTCATATGGATCCGAAAGAACATATTTGCTGTATTTTAGGGAATGGATCGTTGAGATATAAAATTATTACTAACTATGATTGGGATGGCGACTTGTTATCAGATTTAGAGGAGGTTCAAAAGGAATTGATTTTGCATGAGCTGGATCCGTCAAAATCTAATGTCTGGGGATTTTATGAAAAATCATCGGAGGGTTCATATTCTGAAAATCTTACAGGAGAAGGTTCGGGATTCTTCCGTTTTTTTATTCCTGAATCATATCAAGGTTTGAGTTATCTTTATATTAATGCAAAAAGTGGGACTTTATTTAATATTACAGTAGATGATGATGATCTCACCTTAACAAATATAACGCTATCTGAATCATGTCCTTCTACACCATATGGATATTTAGAGCCGGGATATCATACTATCAGTTATCAATATTTATTCAATGAGGTTACATATCCATCATTCAAATTAGATGGAAAGCCAATCATAGTGATAGAAAGAAGTGAGCTTAAGGATGCAGATGGGGATGGATTGAAAGATATTCAGGAATTCAAAAATAATCTCGATTTTGAAAATCCTGATACAGATCAAGATGGTATACCGGATAATTTGGATGAATCACCAACATCTTCATTAATATTAGATAGGAAAAAGGCATATCAATTTATTCTTCCATGTGATCCAGATAAGAATACAAAAGTGCATATTCGAGTTCAAAGGCCAGATCCAGACTATACCTCCCTTCGAACCAGAATTTTTCTCGATAATCATTCTCATGGGCTGGGAATAAATGTTTCTATTCATCCCGTTTTACAGGTATACGGCGTCAGTTACACTGGAAATTCGTCGGGGTGGAAGAAAAATAGCTATTCATTGGTTAATAATTATGATTATAAAGAAGATCCGGTGCCCGATTTTGAGAATCCCCTTATTTATAATTGGACGAGTGCATCTGAAAGTTATTGGTCAACTTATTCGTTTATCTATGCTAAGATAACAGAAAAAGCTTTTGAATTTCAACTCTCATATCCAAAGGGTCATCCAGCAAAAAATGATAGTGTACTGGATATAAGATTTCAAATAAGATATTTAGCATTTCGTAATGAATCAAATAAAGTAGAACTCCTCCGTGATTATTATTTTGATAATGATATAGTGATTCAATCAATGATAGTTGAAGAGGTCGGTGATGTGAATTATATCCTAGGTGCACCAGACTCGATGATAGAAAATCAAATTCTCTGGACTCTTACCAAAAACCCACTCCTTGGAAATCCTGAGGATTATGATGTTCAAGAAGATATTATTGGAATGGGAACGATGGATTATTTACAAATTGCGAATCAAACTTACATAGACAGGAATTCTACTACTCTAAATGCAAATGAAACCGAAGTTTTGTATGTTGCAGGACTTCAGAAGAGCTATGATGTTCTTGAGAAATTAGATTTACAATTTTTGACAATTCCAGAGTTCAACATCAATAAGTCAAGTGAATATTTATCATATTTCAGTTTTTTTATTGTTAATGATCGGTTTGACTATGGAAAAAATGCTACAGCCCTAAAGGATGTATTTGGCGATTCTGAAACCTGTTATGTCATTAGTTGGAATAATTATTCATTCGGACAATCATACAAATATAACCAAACATGTGAAATTCAGGAGTTTCCAATCTTCATGGATTTAACCCACTTTTCGGGTGCGGATGTATTACAAATAACTCAAGCAGCTGGCGCAAATATCCCATATCTAGAAATACCTAGTACACTTGGACCAGATCTTCACGAGAAAATAATGCTAATAAATCAGACATATATTGAACCGAGAGAATCCTATCAAGCGGTCCCACCCATCTTTTTTGATCAAGATAAACATATACTTAAAGAATTAGTTGATAATCGTCAATGGAAGCATGAAGCCAGCAAATATGTATTTTTTGATGACTACCAACCATTCTCAAGCAGCATAAATCAAGCATATAGTAATTTTAAGGAAATTACAGATAATCTACAACTAGCAATAGAACAACTCTCTACCAAAAAAATTTATTTTTACGAACTACTGCTAGGATTTGAAAAAGACTTAGATCGCATTAATATAATTAACATAATCAGTAAATCTGTTAATTTAATTAAGGCGGTAAGTCCTCTCATTAAAGAACTTACGAAAAATAAAATTAAATTCAAATCAGAAATAAAGATAATCTATGATAATTATGTCAATACAGGCTTAGATCCTATCAAAGTAGCTACATATAAAATTGTTGGTAAATATACCTACAAAAGTGTAACCGCGATTTTTAATTTGGTTAAATTCTGTCAAGGTATAATGACTGTTTATGACCAATTATCAGGGGATTATGAAGATACTTTTCAATTCAGACTTAATTTCACAAAATCTATTGGGAGCATAATTGTCTCAGGATTATCTTTTGTTAATGGGATAATTCAGGTTGTTTTAACATCCAGAATGTTCTTAACTACACTTAAAGTAGTATCAAAATTTCTTTCTGTAGCGATTTTTGTTGTAGTAAAAGTTATTGAGTTTATTGACTATATGGATCGTTTAACTAAAGCATTCGAAGAGGGGGGTGAGCAGGGGCTCAAAGATGAGTTTTGGCTTATTATGCGGGATATTACATTTCCATTTATTCCTTTATGGGAAGATATAGTATCTCTTATAGCTGAGTTTAATCCAGAGGTTGCGGCTTCCTTGGATTGGACCAATGGTTTAGAGAGACGGGGAGAAGTTCCTGAAGATCCAGAAGATACCGTGGAGAATCGAACGGTTGAAATACTGTGGGAGGATGCAGACGGTAATCCCTTATCCAGTTTCTACTTTCCAATAAGAGACAGCTGGATGGGTTGGTTAACAATTGGTGATTGGATGGAGTATCAATTATGGTTTTATAACAATCTTACTTCACCCGTATGGATTGAGAATTGGATTGGAATACCCTTAGCAAACGGAACTGTTGTTGAGGAGAGTTATTCATATACGCCATGGATTGTCCCTTCTACTAATGCTTCTCTAGTGCAAGCGAGATCATTAAGAATGATAAATCTTAAAGAATCATCCCCTAATTTAACGGTCTCGTGGCGTATGCGTATGTGGTTAGATCCTATGAATGGTAGTGATCCCTTTATTATTTATAATGAAACAATGAAATTAGCTTTAAATAAAACGGTCTCCCCTGAAGAAATGCGTGATTTTTATGCTTTAACAGATGAAATCCCACTATTTGGAGAATCAGTAAATAGAACTGAAGTTCTTATAGAAAATCACAGCTTAATCGAGATTGACCCAATTATTGGTTGGACTTCAGTGAATTTATCATTGCATGTAATCGGATATAATGATACCACTATTTCATGTAATATCACGCTCAATAATACTAATTTCTCGGTTGATACTTCATTTTTCTTCCAGAATCTATCAGAGAATATCCAATTTAATATAACATCACTGTCTCCCTATTATTTAGGAGGAATTTATTATTTCAACCTAAGTATTCGCTTGAATGATACGGGAGAGTTAGTCTTATCCGAGAAAGTCCCTTTTCGCCTATCATTTCATAGAAATTTATCCATGAATCAAGCTAATATCATCTTTAAAGAGGAATCTACAAGATTATTTAATAAGAATAACATCTCTAGTTCAATTTTCACATCCTCACTCAACCTTCAAGTGGGTAATATTATTTTCGTGAAATATAGAACGAATGCTACAAAAGAAATAAATCTTAAGCTTCTGAATAATAATAATTCGGTTAAAACATTTCTAATCAGATCACGTGGTTTACAGAACTTAACGACCCAGTTCATAGAATTATTTGTAGATAACAATTATACTTTTAATGAGTTTCAGTTCAATGGAGGCTTAGTAAATTCAGAATACTTTATATTAGAATCAATTACTATTATAAACGCATCTATTCAACCACTTGCAAATGCATTTTTTAATCCGGTTAATTTTACTAACAATGGGAATATTCCTGAGTTTATTAAATTCACTTTTTCAGGAATCCCATTTAATTTCGTGGATACAACACCCTATTCCGATGAATTTGATGGAGAATCTCAATACATTTATCTTCTACCAAATAATAGTAGAGTTTGCTTGTATAATATAACAAAACCAATCATTTCAATCTCAAATTTATATTTTAGGAGTATTACATGGATAAATCCAATTCGAGACATCATTTACAACAGATATATAGACTATTTTGCGATAGATGGGATTTACATCGACACTCCACAAAATAGAACCCATTACTTCTATACAATGAATAAAAACCAAACATTTTTACTGAATATCATTTCCGAAGAAGATTTGGTCTGGACAGCCTATTCCTTAGATAATCAACCATTCGTGTATTTCAATCAGTGTGCAGACATTCCCTTACCATCTGATGGATTGCATACAATTCAAGTATTTGGAAATAATTCCATTAATGAATCCTTTAAATCTGAGATAAAGTATTTCACATTCAAATCGATTATGATTAACATAACGAACCCGGAGAGGAAATTATATGATTATCATGTGGAAGGATACATATTCAATGCAACATATGGATTTGAAACTGATCGAAATAGATCCAAACCGGCAGGATGGACAGCAAATGATGATGCATATGTAATAAATGAAAGAAATGGGCATATTAAAGTAGTAGAGCTATGTGATGGTGGAGCGATTTTGAATACGTTCGATTTTCCTAGAACTTATGGAACTATTGAATTCTGGTTATATTTTGAAAAAGTGGATGGATTTCAAAATATTCCAATATCTGTTAGTTGTTATGATTCTATTTATGATCAGAAACAATTTTTAATTGAAGTAGAAGATAATCAATGGTTTTATTATCCAAATTCAACTTCGTTGCCATTGTCCATACCAAATGTAGCCGCACCTCAAAATAACACATGGCACCATATAAAGATAGACTTCAGATGTTATAATAGCTCGCCCTATTTTGGAATTTCAGAGAATCGATATATAGTAACTATTGATGGGATTAGTTCGGGCGAATTAGAACATTGGTATATTAATTTAATTGATTATTCTTCTATACGCTTTTATACAGGAACTTACTCCGATTACAAAACATATCTGGATGCAGTGGGGTTTTCTTGGGATCCGGATTATAATATCGGTGAGAATTATGATAATTACTCCATTTATGCATTGCCCTTGAATTACACAACACCCGTATCCCTTCAAAATCTATCATATTCCCTTGATGGTCAAGATTTAATACCAATTACCTTTCCAGACCTACTCCCAGTTCACACCATTGGGCGACATACGGTTCAATTATATGGATGGGATAACTATATTGATATCTATGGATCACAAATTCGGGATTTTGCAGTATTTGTAATAGATCTTCCAACTCCTTCAGGCGATAATATAAGTTTGTTTGATATATACACTAGAATCAGACTAAATTTCACCAATGTTTTCAATAATGGTACTACATTGATTTCGATAGTTGATAATCCAACCCCATTTCCAGAAATATTGAATCTGAATGGTGATGATTATTATACTAATTTAATAACTCCATATTACAATATCTCGACGTCTGCAGTATTTTATGACCCCGTAATTGTAATGATACCTTATAATGATGCCTTCGTCCAAACAATAGAATCGAATTTGAGGTTATATCAGTATGATGGACTTTGGTACGATATAACCGGGACTATTGATTCAACAAATAACATTATCACTACAATTAATTTATTCAGTTTCTCGATATTTGTTATTATTGAGGTGCTAGATGACGTATCTCCAGATATCTTTTTTTATGTTGATGGTACGCCTCTATATCAATGGGCACAATCGACGAATAATGTTTCAATAAATATCACTGCAATGGATGGGTTTTCCGACATTGA
>CAZYEE010000225.1:0-6291 GCA_964646355.1 uncultured archaeon
TAGCAGAATTCTTAATCTCTGTTAAAATTTTAATTACAGCATGTATAATAAAAAGTGTTAATTCATTATTATAAAATTTTGGCTAAATTTTGAATAATATTTCATTATCTAAATAAGGGATCAAATGTAAAATTATTTTAGGACTAATAAATAAAAATTATCCATATAATTTCTAATTTTTAAAAAAAACTATCTAAAATATAATTAGAAATCAATTGAATTAATTTCAATTAGAAGCGTTTATAATGAAAATAAGAAATATGAAGAAAATAAGAAATATGAAGAAAATAAGAAATATGAAGAAAATAAGAAATATAAAGAAAATAAGAAATATAAAAAGAATGATTGATATAAAAAGAAAATATATTCGATTATAGTAAATTCTTATTAAACATCTGATATTGAGCGTTAAAATCGTGACTTAATTCAATTGAATATGCCTGCTGGAAAAAGGCTTGGTCATTAGGATTAAAATATTTGAAACCCAGATAGTTCCAACGAATGTTTGGATCTAATGTAGAACATAATAATAATCTGTTATCAATAAAATTGTGGATCAGTATCTGTGTCTTTTTCTGGGTATTTAAAATTCCATGGATGAGGATATTATTGGAAAAATTAGTAAAATTGTTATTAAACATGAAATTTATTTGAGAGATATCTAATCGCTTATTTTCTACTAATTGAGCGATTAATCTAGCGGCTATTTGATACATTTGTTGATTAGAATTTCCAGGAATATAAACATGAGAATGTGTACTGAATTCATCTCGTTTAATCTTTTTATGAATGTTATATGGTGCCAGTAATCTAATCAAATTAAGTGCCAAAATATTTTCGGCGTCAGTCAAGGTTCCGCCATTTTGAAGAAATTCTTGAGAAATTAAAAATTTTATATTGTCTTTTGCATGAATTGGAGTGAAATAAGGAAAATCAGACCCGAAAATCAGGTTTTCAGACCATTTTTTACCATTTTTTGGAATATTTTGATTATACCAGTTCATAAAAGATATGAAAAAATCTCTTGTACCTTTACCATGAAGCATTGAAATCTCGCCCCAGATATTAGGGTCTGAGATCACTCTATATACATTCTCATTACCAATATAACCCATTGCACAGTGAGCTACAATAACTTTTAAGTGCGGTATAAGATCTGGTGCAGTTTTCTTTAATTGATTTCTGGTTTTTTGGACTAATTCATATATATCAAAAATAGATTGAGCACCACGTGTATCAAAGATAACTGGAATTGAGTTTTTTGCGGCTGTTACTAATACTTTTACCGCAAAATCTGCTGTGATATCATCAGTCCATCCATCAGATCTTGGGTGTAGTTTAAGTCCCCTTAATCCCAAGGTATTGATTGCATAATTAACCTCATCGGAAGCTTGAGGCTGTCTTGGATTGACTCTGCAATAACCTATTAACCTCATTGAATTTGGAAAATGGGTGGTAAATCTAGCAATATTTAAATTGGAAGCTCTATATTGGGCTTCTGGCTTATTATCTCTAAATGTGTCTTGAAAAGGAAAACATACTCCTTGATCGATCAACCAACCTCTGTCCATTTTATCGAAGATGCTTGAATAACTACCACTATTTATTTCTTTTAAATATTTAAAAACCTCGTAAATAAAGGGAATTGGTACAAATTCAAATTCAAATTTATGTATTTTTCCATTAATTGAAATTTGAAAATTTAGCTCTCCACCTTTTTCAATAGAGCTTTGTGTATCTATATAAAAATGATAAGTGCCTCCTGGTGCTAATGGGTTCATATTACTGACACTATCAATATCGCTTCCAAGATGAGAATGACCATCTATGACTAATATTCTTTTTTCGACAATTTTTCCGTCAGGTAGGGTTATTTTTACTAAGATCAAGAAACCACCAACTAGAATTAAAACATGAATTAGAAATATAAATAAAAGATATTTTTAATAATTACCAAAATTTAGGATAATTAGGCTTTCCCTGTAATGGTGAAGAAGTAGGATCAACGATACAATTATGAGTCATATATACAAGATCCCCAAGAAGACGGAAGGTATCACCTTGTCTATAATTGTATAAACTTAGTTGGTATTCAGCTTCTGTTATTGGGGGATCCGCCCAATCAATAGTTCCATATACAGATATAATAATCGGGTCCAAAAATGGAATTTTTCTTAATGGAACTTTTAAAAACTTTTTAATTGATTTATCCTCCCCAATAAACCTAAGCATTCCTTTAACAGCATCTTGCATTAGTCTACCTTCCAGATTAAAATAGTAGTCTGCAAAATCTGGATCAACACTTGCAATTTCGTCAATATTTGCATCCTCGGTCCTAAAAACAGAGAAAAGACCTCTTTCGATAGCGCCCATCCTGTTTTTTACGATCGTAGCAGATCCTACATCCGGCACTTCTTTCATATTTCTAGCTTTAAAAGCCAGTAATTCTAATAATAATGCAATTCCAATTCTCCGCGCAATCGAAGTCTGAGCATCTGAAATTCTTATCTCAATAGTCCCAAAATCCGTGTATGGAAAAATATCTTGTTGTCTAGCATCTTCAAGAGACGCCTTTTGTATTGTTGATAAGAAATATTCTATATTATTTGGATCTGTCATATATGGGATATAATGCCTTGGATCATTCATAGAGAGCATTGTATCATTCTTTTTAAGTCTGATACTTCTTATACATCCTGGACACGCATATCGTCTTCCGATGATTTTTAATTCATCCGTAGGATGCCCATTTATTAAGGAAGAATTAACCGATAAAGCAAGAATATGTGGTAAAAAATTTCTAAACATGTTGTAAATCTTGATTTTTTCATAATCATCCTTAAAACTGCCAATATGACTGTGATCTGCAAAAGTTAATCCTCTGAAATATTCCTGTTGAAGGGGATTGAACCCGCATGAAACTAGAAACAATTCTTTTGGTAGCACAAGCTCTGCTATTAGTAATATAGTTTGAGCCCACCACACTAATTCTTCAATATATTCACAGGGAGGAGTTACACATTCTAATATATAGGTTATTGCTGCAACATTACCGTCTCTTCCAAAAATCTCGATATCAATGGGCGTACCGTGGACTTTATAACTGAGCGTTAGTACATCCCCTTTCTCCTCACTATAGGTTATTTCGGGAGTATCTGCAATCTTCTTTTCAATAAGATTTGGAATATTTCCAGAGTCAATCATATTGATAAGGATATCTTGAGCTTGTTCGACCATTTTTTTCATTAAATAGACCATATCAGCTCCTTTAAGAAATTGGCCATTCTCATCTAACATCTGTATTTCCATTTCCATTCCATGAGTGAATGGCATGGATATTGGCTTTTTAGGAAATTCCCATTTTTTGCTACTCAAGTTTCCAACGTCCTTAATTCCAGTTCTTTATTGGAATAGATTAATAAATTTAATTATCAAATTTTTATTATCAATTAAATTAGTTGTTAATATGACATTTATGACCATTACATTCATATCTTTTGTTATGTCTTTTAAATCAATATATAATCGTCCATTACTAAATAAATTTTCATCAATAATAATATCAACATTATTTTTAAATTCATCAGCCAATTTTTTATATATTTTTTCATAAGCTCCCTCATTATCCTTTCCAATAATGATGGATGGCTTATTATTAATAGGTGGAATGAAACTTAAATTAAATAAGGTAAGATTATTTATATCGTTGGGCAATTGTTCTTTTATAAAATAATTAAAAGCATCTTTTATGATTCTTGCATCTTCACTAGAATATTCCTCATCAACTGGGAATGTTAAATAATAAAAAGGCTCCCTCCTAATCCGTTTCAAATTAAAAAAGATATCTCTTAAAAACTGGAGTTTCTGTCCACCAACGGTATCATATAAATTTGGATTGTAAAAAAATACCGCAACTAAATGTGATTGGATGTTCTCACCAATAGGATTGGCATCTCCACCAATATTTACAAAATGCGTTATTTCTTTTGATATTGAATCTTTATCAATTACATTGAAATATATATTTTTAATCGTTATTAAATTTTCTATAATTTCTTCTTTCACTACTTCTTTAGTTATTGTTTTTGGAATATTAGGTGGGGGCATTGCAGCTGGGACAGGGTTACCATATTGATCTACCCCCGGTGTTGGCATTGGTTTATATTCTGGGTTTGGTACCTCAACATATGATTTTATTCTTTTCTTTAATAGACCAAAAATCTTGATAGTTAAATTTTGAAGCCCAGATTTTAATGGCTGAACTTTAATAGATAAATCTTTTACCTGATTAACATTAAGATCAAATTCTGGTTTTTCAGAAATCTCACACTTTAAATTAGGATATTGAAATTTTAAAATAAATCTGGAAGCTACATTTCCAGTATTCTTTATTCTTATATCGACCGCATATTTATTCTTAGTTAAAATGAGATTCATTGGTATATTTATAACTTCCAGCTCGCAATCTTGGACTATCTGGTTCATCATTGTAGCCAATCCAGTTCAAATTGTTATTATTTAATAAATTTACATGAAAATACAATAATTTAATATAAAAAAATTTAGTAAAAAATTAAAAAATATATTTTAAAAAAAGATACCTTATTTTATTATTAATTCTGATATCTTTAAAAGAGGAATATTTAATGAGATAGAGTTATTATTGTAGCAAACATTGAAAGAAAATATTTCCCAAGATAATTTATGTTCAAAATATAAGAGAAATGTTATAAAATTATTTCATGACAATGTATAAAAAGAAATTCAGATGAAAACATTATACAATCTTTTAAATTTGAATATAAAAAAGGGCATAAATTCAAAAAAATTATAATTATAGGCTTTGAAAAGATTTTTATTTAAAATAAAAATTTAGAATTAAATATTGATAAAGGAGAATTTAATAGAGAGGAGTTTTAAAGTATTAGTTATTCTAAATAACGCCATAGAATATTTTGAATAAAGAAAATTGTTTTCTTACATCTTTAATTTGATTTTTCATTGAAGATTCAAATTTCAGAAACTGGAAATATTTTTCAAAAAAGTTTACTTTTAATTTAAGAATAATTTTTATTACTAAAAATAATATTTGTAAATAAAATTGGGAGAAAAATAGCTTAATAGCGTTCGTTGTTTTATCTTCTACCGCCTTTGAGTTTAACTACTAAATCTCTGGCTCTCTTAGAATACCAAATTAATAGTTCACCCATATCATTCGGTTTAAAATATTCTCCGCCACATCTTCTAGCTACATCGTTCATCAGTTCATCATTACAGTTCCCAATTCCTACTATATAAAATACCAAATTTGGATTTGTTATAAAGTATTTATTTACATTCTCTACAAATTTGTTTCCATCTGTAGGATGTCCATCAGTAAGTAAAACGATCATACATGGTTTATCGGCACCATCTATTGTATTATAAGCCTCTAGTACACCAGCGGCTTCCTCTATTGCTTCACCCATATTTGTAGCGGTTCCTTGGGCTTCACCTATCTTTTCGACAATTTTATTAGCCGCTATTTCTAAAATACCGTGTTTTCCACTGGCTGAATCGAAAAATGGCATACCTTGATCGAATTCAATTACTTCTGCTACATCAGCAAATCTGATTATAGCTACTTTTTCACCGAACCCTCTACCAACTTTTTCTGCTAAGAATAATAAAGCAGCAAAAGCAGCTCCTAATCTCCTTGGAACATTTATTCCGTCTTTAAAATAACTAAGAAATTTCGTGATATTTGTTCCCGACATTGCAGCATGAATTCCTTCTACTGCTGGTGCGATGTTCTTGACATTCATATCTCTCGCAAGCATTGAGGACGAAATATCTATTATTAGAATAGCGTTAAATGTAACAAGGCCCTCAGGTCTCAAATTGATACTAGAAGTCATTTTTACTTCCGCAAGAATTTCACCTGTCAGATCTGGAACACTTGATAGAATTTTTATAGCTGCATTAGCATCTTTCCATCTTAACTTAAGACCTTTAAAGATTACATATTGATTAAGCCATTCTTTTAGTGCGTCTATATTATTTCTAATAACAGTCAATGTATCCCACAAATTTTCACCTGAGATTGGGCTTATTCCTAGTTCAATATTCTGCAAGGGTATTACATTTGTAGTGTTCTTTTTCACTGTAACTTCTGGCGCTCCTATTCCAGCTGCTTCGTAAATTTCATCTGGGATTCTAATTACCTTGTCTGATAAAGTTGGATTAGTCTGTACTCTTCCTGCTCCCCATGCTCCTGTTAAATTGTCTTCAAATCGAATAATATCATTATCA
>CAZYEE010000226.1:0-6277 GCA_964646355.1 uncultured archaeon
GAATTATATAAAGAATTTCCTTTTGTTATAATTCCTGGAGGAGGAGTTTTTGCAGATTATGTTCGTGAAATCGATAAATTATTTTCATTAACAAATTATCATAGCCATTACATGGCAATTTTATCTATGGATTTACTTGGATATCTTATTTATTCTCAAACACCTAATTCTAAGCTATTTTTCAACATATCCGACTTAAAACATGATGAAAATTTAGATCAAGAGATAAAAAATAATATTGAAATCCTAAAAAATATTTCAACAATTCCAATAATACTTCCGTTTAAATTTTTACTCGAAAAAGACCCTTTACCTCATAGTTGGGATATTACAAGCGATTCCATTGCTTATTACATGGGTATTTATCTTAAAGTTGATAAAATAATATTGGTTAAAGATGTAGATGGACTGTACAATGTAGATCCAAATTTAGATAAAAATGCCATATTTATTGATAAAATTACTGCAATTGATTTGGCAAAATTTTCTGAAAAGACGTGCGTTGATAAGTGTCTATCTAAACTAATTCAAAAATATAAAAAACCATGTTATTTAGTAAATGGAGAATTTCCCACAAGAATTAAAGAAATAATAGAAAATAAAAAAACAAAATGTACTATAATATCGATAGAATAAAATTAAATAATGTTTATTCTGCCATTTTTTCTTTCCATTCATCAATTTTTTGCATTAGTAATTGAAGTATTTCTTGACTTGGTAATTCATCTGGTTTAAAATTATTTCTTAATTTACGAGCAAATGTACCCAATTCAAATAGGCTTGGATGCCATTTCCATGATTTGGATATTGTGTCTCTTGCGTTCTCAATAACTTTTGCTAATGAGTGAGCATCAGCTCCACCTTGGGCTCTCTGGATAATAAGTGTAAATACCTCTTCAACAATTTCAGGAACTTTTTTAGCTTTTGTTTCTTTTGCTTTAGTTTCTGATTGAAGAGCTGCCTGTTGAACAGATGATGCTATTTTAGGCGTAGAAGGTGTACTTGTTGAAACGGGAGATGCTGTAGGAGTTGATATTTTAGTTCTACCCGCAGAATACATTATTTCTTTTCCTTCGGGCTTTTTTGTTGTCGTAGGAGTTGAAGTAGAACTTGTTGCTGATACACTTGGTCGCTTAATGACCATAGTTGGTTTAGGAACTGTCGGGCTAGGTGCACTGGTAGCAGCGGGTGCTGCTGTGCCCATTCCTGCCATTTGAGCTCTAATTTCGCGCATTGCAACTCTTAATTCAGAAGTTAAGACCTTCATATCTCCAATAGATGACACTTGTTTTGCTAAATCAGAAATTGCAGATCTTAATTCCCTTATACCTGATAATGCATTTGTAAGTTCATCAATATCTGGTTTTAATGTCTTTGCAAGTGTACCTAGATCCGCAAGTGAGGCTATTCCTTCAAATGATTTAGTAAGTCTGTCCATTGTTTCCCTTAGTCCATTCATTGCAATTCTAAATTCCCCAAGGGTCGCGAGAGTAGCTTCAAATCCTTCTTTTAGTTCATTAAGCCCTCTAATTGAATCTCTAATTTCAGTTAATGCGTTTTGCAGACTTGAAATTTGTGTTGCACTTCTTGCAATTTGATCTGAAATGCCTTTTAAATCTTGTAAACTTGAAAATGCGCTTTGCATCTCGCTTATTGATTTACTCATCATACTGAGGCTGTTTGTTAAATCAGTAATTTGATTAAGTTGAGCACTCATATTAGAAAGATTTGAAACATTAGCTCTGAAATCATCAAAAAGAGCTTTTATATCTCCAAGATTTACTTGCGACATTTTATCTACAGAAACCTTCAACTTACCCATTTCACTGATTAAATAGCGCCTTCCTAAGATTAATTCATCAATTTTTTCCTTGATCTGCTCAAATATCGTTTTTTCAGACATTTTATCATTCTACTCCATAACGCGATAGGTATAAAATTTTTCTAACATTTAATAAAATAATTATTTTAAATTAATAATTAGTATTCATTAATAAATAATTATCTTAAGATTTAATAGACTTCATTAAAGAGTGAAAAATAGTGATTCATATAGTTTCAATTATTCAAAAAAGTAACAACAAGATAGTATTTTTTAAGGACTTTTGGGGCAAGTTTTCAGATATACAACCATTTGTAATACTTTTTAGAAGCTATTCACCTTATGTAAAGCGAGAGCCAGAAAAAACTTATAAAATAATGCGTACCTCTAATTTAAGAACAGTATTTGCTAATTTTTCTGATATTATCTTAATTCTTGCTGGAACATTGAGCACCTCTACAGCCGATCTGGAAAAATACTTGATCTATTCCTATAATTTATTTCATAGTCTTGTAGGTGATGTTTCAAATCGAGATGTAAATTTTGATGAATTAACAGAATTCGAAAAAGAATTAGATAAAGTAATTCGTGCTTCTGCTACTAACGAGGATTTAATCAATTTAGATCGAACTGCAGAGGAAAAAACAAAAAGTACCTCCGCAAGTGAAGAACTTTATAGAAGAGAAGGACTTATCGCTCAATATGCTGCCGAATTGATGGAACAATATCCGGCTGAATTTTTGGATAATACCATTACAAGAGTTAGATTATGGCTATCAGCGAGTGCTAAAGTTCATTATCAAGTAGTCGTGGATTTCACACCATTTCCATATCCTCCTAAAATTGATTTTCCAAAAGAACTAATTGATATACTTGGTACTCCTGAAGAAGCTCTTGAAACAATCAAAAGCTGGGATCCCGTTAGTCCACCAGCTTGGATTGAATTGATTCATGAACTTGAAGATAAAGTCTATAAATCAGAATATCACATTGTAGAACCCATAATTGAAGAGGAAGAACCTTCTAAAATGGTCTCTAAAACAACATATGCATTATCAGATGATAAAATTAAAAAAGGAATGGAGACTTTAAAAAGCAGGAAAGGACCGCCTCAAATAATTATGATGGATGAGGAAGAAACAGAAAAAACGGGAAAACAGAAAAAGATAGAAAAAACAGAAACAGAAACAGAAACTGAAACAAAAGACGCTAAAGGAAAGAAATTGAAAAAAGGTAAAAAATAGTAATTTTATTCAAATTTTGACATTTATTCATTTTTTTATCTGTTCTTCTTCTATTTCAGGAGGTTTAATTAAAAATTTATAAATTAATACAATTAAAATCACGCTTACAATCTCAATAATTATTCCAATTCCCCAATAAAAAAACATATCTGATACGGTTAATGAACTTGGTAAAAATAATACCATATAAATTACCGAGGATAAACCAATAACAATTATTATTATAGTTATTAAGAATCCCCAAATAGATAGACCTGTTATTCTTAATTTCTCTTTTTTGTCGGTGGCTTTCTTGGGCTTTTTATAGATTTTTTCTTTCTCTACATCCATATCTAAATTATGTTCTTCAATTATTTCATCTGCACGATTATTAAAAATTGCTTCTTTTTGAGTATCACCCGCTTTCGCAGCGCATTTTGCAGCTAATCGATAATATTTAACAGCTGAATAGTAATCTTCATCTCTAACACTAAATCTTGCCTTTTTTAAATAGCTGTTAATTAATTTCGGGTCAATCTTGTCTTTTTCTTGATTATTTTTTTCTTTTTTACTCAAAATAATCACCTAAATGAACAATGTCGGTGTATCTATTTATTTATTAATTTATTAAATTTTGATATTATAAATTAAAAAATTTCGGTATGAATATTAATCATATTTCTCTTTTTCTTCTAATTCTATATATGGTTTTACTAAATCTTGTCTTTTTGCAGCTTTTAATAATCTAATTGCTAATAATCTTTTCCTTTTAAAGTATTCTTTTAATGTATCATCGAAATTTTTTCTCGGATATAAAGCTTTCAATACATTATCTCTATCTCCAGGACATCCTCCTCTCCTCATGCAACAGTAGCTTAAACTACGAAAACAAACAGTAGGAGCATCCCAATTATTCTCCTTTGAAAATTCGTCCTTTATTCGAATAAACTCCTCTTTTGAAAGCCCAATTTCTTTTAATAAAAAATCCCGCATACACTTATAACTAAAAGTTAAAGTATAGTTTGGATGGCAACAGAATGTGAGCGATCTATAGTCTCCGCCATAACATGCTGGTACAGGCGCATTTTTCCAGCCAGGCACATCTCTTATTAATCTTGGATCTAATTTCATTAATATTCATCTTCCAATTCTATCTAATAACATAGATTCGATGTAAATCGGTTTTTCTTTTTCTAATATTTTTATAGCATCAGATAATTTTTCTTCTTTCTCAGCATATATTCTTAATAATTTAGAATTTTTGGAGACCTTGTGTCCTTCTTTTACAAATAATTTAATGCCAGCTCCTTTCGATTTTGGGGCACCACTTGCTCGTGCTATTTCTGTAATCAATTTATTTGAGATATTTTTTACATATCCATCATCATAAGCTAAATAATCATAAGTATATTTACCTGGCTGTATATCTGAAGGTTTAACTTCTCGATTACCACCTTGAGTTTCAATTATTTCTCTAAACTTTTCTAATGCCCTACCAGATTTCAAAATATTTTCCGCATCTTGATAGCCAGAGCCTCTCTTAGATTTCCCACCAAGTTCTAATAATATTCCAGCAAGCTCAACAGATTTTTCTATTAAACTATTGGGCCCATGCCCCATTAATGTTTCTAATGCTTCTCTTGCCTCTAATGCTGGCCCAACATTATACCCAATTGGTTGGCCACCATAAGTAATACCGCATTCTAAGCATATATTTAATCTGCTTGCTATCTCAATAAATTTGAAAGACAACTTGCGTGCTTCGTTTCTCGTCTTTACCTTAGCATGCGATCCAATTGGAAGATCGAGAACCATTTTATTTACTCCTAAAGCTAACTGTTTACTTAAAATTGATGCAATTATCTGAGAGGTTGGATCTAAATTTAATATGCTTTCAACTGATGCAATTATTGAATCAGCTGGAGACAAATCTAACTTTCCACCCCAACAGATTGTACCTTTTACTTTTAATGCCATTTCTTTTATTTCTTCCGCATTAAATTCAATTGGTGCAAATATTTCCATTGTATCAGCCGTTCCCGCAGGTGAAGTTATCGCCCTTGTACTAATTTTGGGTATTAATAATCCAGCCGAAGCTACTATCGGTACAATCAGCAGACTTACTTTATTTCCCGGAACTCCGCCAATAGAATGTTTTGTATACACAATTTCATTACCCCAATCGATTATCTCCCCAAGCTCCGCCATCCCTCTTGTCATATTCTCAATTTCATCATCGGTCATAGGTATATATTCTTGTGCCATTAAAAAAACACTGATTTCTAATGGACTTAAATTCTGTTCATAAATATCTCTCAATATTGCATCTAATTGCTCCCGTGTATAAGGTTTTTTTGTATATATCTTATTTTGGATATATTTTATTGAATCTAAACCTGGTGCTATTGATACTTTTACAAATGTATCATCCGGTATCTTAAGATTTTCATGTATACTTTGATAAAGTCCAATTTGCCCTGGTTTTATCATAGTATTAGTCGTTTCCACAACTGCCGATATTTTTTTGTTTTCATATTCTATCAACAATTTATTATGTGATTTCAAATTTAATTTAATTGCATCATCTTTATGAATTAGGACTACATTCTTGAACGTTAATGAATTTATATCAATATTTTTAGTTTTTAAATTCAATTTACACACCTTATTTTTAATAGAAAAAAATATAATCTTAAAAAGATTGTAATTCAATGAAATTCTATCTATATGATTATTTCAACTCTCATTTAACTTCCTTAAACTTAAATTTTTTATGATTGCACTATTTAAAAATATAAAGTATTTGAAAAATTATGAAAAATTATGGTTCTATTCCTTTAATAATTCTGAAATGATTAAATAGCATGCAAAAGTTCCTAATGGTATGAACCAAACTTGTAGAATACTTACAAAATATCCTGTTAATTTATAGAATTTAATTTTATATTTAAACATAAAAGCATGGAACAAAAATAAGCCACCAATACTTATAAAGAAATAACCTATTATATCTATCATAATAAATAAATCCCAATTATAGGGATTGATGTCGGAAATAATCTCATTTATATAGGTCAAATATTCCACAGGGATATATAAAGTTAATAATAATACTGATAATGCGATACCAATTCCAATTAATATATAGAAAACCCCGAAAATTAATACGAAATAAAAGTATGTTTTTTCTCCTTTAACATTTTCAGAGGATTTTTCTCCTTTAACTTTTTCA
>CAZYEE010000227.1:0-6256 GCA_964646355.1 uncultured archaeon
TTTGTCTGATGTCCTTAATGACCCATTAGATTCGATAGCTTCTGGACCGACTGTGCCCGATGAGAGCACCTTCGAAGATGTAAAACGAATAATAAATAAATATGGTATTAAGGATTCGATTCCTGATTCGATAAAGGAATATCTGGACAAAGCATACAGGGGTATTGTTCCTGATACTCCAAAAAAAGACGACCCAATATTTGCGAATGTCAATAATTTTATTATTGGTAATTTGAAAGCTGCATGTGAGTTTGCCTTAAAATATGCGAAAAAATATGGAATTCCAATAAAACTAATTTCTACATCGATTGAAGGTGAGGCATCTGAAGTGGGTTTAAGATTAATAGATAATCTATTGAATGAGGAGAGTCCTATTTTGTTAATAGGTGGAGGAGAAACGACAGTTACTATAAAAGGTTCGGGGATGGGTGGTAGAAATCAGGAAATGGTTCTTTCTATGTGTAGGAAAATAGATATAAATGGAATAATAGTATGTTCGATAGGTACTGATGGGATTGATGGTAATTCAAATGCTGCTGGAGCAATTGCAGATTATGGAATTGTTAAAGCTTCCAAAAAATTGGGGTTAGATATAGATTCATACCTTGAAAATAATGACTCTTATAATTTTTTTAAAAAGATAGGAGATGGGCTTATATTTACAGGATATACTGGGACAAATGTTAACGATATCTATATGTTATTAAAACTGAATTAGAATTATAAAAATTGTATTAAGATCAGATATTATTAAAATAGGTTCAAAATTTAAAACCTTTTTAACCTTATAGAAAAGTCAGATAGTTTTATTATTGGAACTATTCCAGGAGTTGGTTTAATACCCAGACTTTGTTGATATTCTGTTTCTGCTTGAAATGTACCGCTATTGACTACCGAAACACCCTTATATTTTAAAGTTCTGGTGATGTGCGTATGTCCACAATGAAGAATATCGGGAATATCCCGAATTACCAACCAGTCATATGGTTCAGGCGAGAGCCCAACTTTTTTACCGTAAATCGGAGCTAAGTGTCTTGATTTTAAAAACTCGACCATAGCATTCTCGCAATTTGCATATGACAAACCGGGTATTGATGGGATTATATCATCAAAGCCCTCTCCATGATACATAATAGTTCTTGCACCATGGACTCTTAGAAATGAAGGATTCCCCAACATTATTGTATTTTCAAGGTCATATAATTCTTTTGCATATTTTCGGGGTATTGCTTCTTGGGGTAGAGCTTTTCTGACAGCATCATGAGCACCACCCGGAATAATTATTATCGAAATATATTCAGGAATTTTACTAAGATATTCAGCGGCTAATTCATATTGTCCTTTAATATCTATGACTGATAAATTTTTTTCATGCCCAGGATATACACCTACACCATCAATTAGATCTCCAGAAATTAAAATATATTTAACAGTAAATGCTAATTCTTTTTGTTTTTCATTTCCTATTTTTCCATATAACCAATCAATAAATCTCGAAAAATTCTCACTTAAAAATTTTTTACTACCAAAATGAAGATCAGATAGTAAAACAACACTTACCGGTTCATTAACATTATTTTGGTGCTTTTTATTAGGAATATCAGGGAAATATATATTTTCTGCAATTAAAATGTCGGACCTAATTACTCCTTCAACACATATTACCTGATCAAGTACTAAATGACTGGCAATTTTAACTAATTGATCATTTGTTCCTGGAATGAAAACGCGAATAGAATCATCCAAATCCTCAAGTTCAATAAAATAATTAAAAAGGTTATTATTCTTTTTATCTTTACTTTCTTCTTTTTCTTTTACCATTCCAATTATTTTTACTTTTTCGTCAGTCCCTTTTGAGTCAAGAGCTGCCTTAATTGTGATAGCATCTTTTGAATCACGTCTTTTTTTTAGTAATGATTTTAATGAATTGAATCTATCCAAGAAATATTTATGGATATCCTCTATACATCCTGATCCTACTAGATTTCCAGTTGGGTCACTATCAAGCTCAATAATAGGCTCGATGTCCTTCGCATGAAATTTTGAAACCTTTCTACTGCTTAATGAATCTCGTAGCTTTTGTTTATTATTTATTTTTATATCATTGGAGATTGAATCAGTTTGTTTTTCTATTTGTTTTCTATACTCGATATTTTTCTGTTCAGGGGTTAAATCCATTATGAATTTTCTTGTAATAACAATTGGTTTATGAGCTAATGATTTAGCACGATAAATAACAGTCCTTATTAAATTCTCACGGTTTTTGATATTCAGACCTTCTAAATATTTTAAAGTATCTGGTGTGATCATAAAACCATTATCAATAAATAAATTTACGATTTTTTCGCTGGTCATTTATTACAATCACTCTTGCTTTCCAGTGGTTTTGCTAACAAACCCCGTTAATTCTAAATGTTTTTAATATTATTGTGGAAAAAGTCATTTATTAGTTTAATGTTCTCAAAGATAATATATTTAATTTGTATAACGAAGATTTATAGAGATTGTTTAACGGGACAAAAATTGTGGAGCAGTGCTCATTAAATTATAAACATAGAAATATAATATATTATCATAAAATCTTAAAAAGATCATAAAATTCTAAATAAAGTAAAAAAAATATAAAATGTTAAATCATTTTTTCTCTGGTTTTACTATAAACTTAGTTTTTGTTAATAATGTTCCATCAGTATCATGAGGCTCTCTTAACACTGTATCATTTGACTTTTCTATCTCTCGTGCCTCTCTTGCTAACTTAAGTGCTGCTGTAAGTACTTCATGCCCAGCACCCACAATTGGCATATAATTTTCTCTTCCTTTGGTCTTAAAGCATCCTTCTACATTTATTGCAGCAACGCTCTTACTTATTTCAAATGCAGCAATCGCTTTATTCTTTGCATATGGATTGGAATAACCAGCAGCTTCAATAGCATTGTTCTTTTTAATTATGACTTTTGGAAGTTCGGGTTTTTCACCATTGAGAATTTGTGTTATTACTTTTTCAGTCTCATTAACAATGAGTCTGAGAACTCCAGTCATCGCAAGTACTCCCAGAATCTCGGAATTGAAAATTGCCATTTCTGTTGGGTCTAAAAATGGACGTCTTGCCCCAATCATACTATCATTAGTAACTATAAAATAGCCGATGCCCTTGGCTTCACAATCTTCTACAGCCTTTTTTCCAGGCGCATCAGTGACTATAATTGAGGGTATACCTGATTCAGCAAGAATTTCACGTGCTTTTGAAGGGCCTGGTAATCCAGCATTTGGTGATGTAAAAAATATCAAGTCTGGTTTTTGTTCGACCATAAGCTTTGTAGATCTTACACATTCCGCTTCATTTAATTTAGCTCCGCTTCCTATAACTATACAATCTATGTTCTCTCTATCTGCTCGCTCGTCAAAAAGCAATTCTAGAACTGGAGAACAGCCAATATTTCCGCATTTTATTACTCCAAGTTTAAATACCATTTGAATTACCTCTCAAATTAAATAAAATGACATTTAAATTTGGCGAATTTTAAAATTCGTCTCGTTGGAAGTGTATTAATTTTAAAGTTTAAAATTTTTTTTATAAAAAGATTTATTTTAAGAAAAATGATTTATTGAAAAAGCATTAAGTAAATATATTAATCAGATATAATTGAAAACGGAAAAATTTTTATGTAAATAATATTGAACCGTTAAATTCATGAGAATTAGAAGATAACATTATAAAATTTGGAATTTGCGTATTGAATTGATGATTGATATGTCATATGAACAATCAAGAATAAAAATTAAAGCAGCAAAAGAAGAGAATCTAGCGGATTTAAAGGAATTAATGAAAATATTATGTGATACTTTTGGAAAAATTTTTTATGAAAAGCCATGGACAATGGATATGAAATATAGATTGGAGACCAATCCAGCCAGTGTAATTATTGCTTTTGATTCAGAATTGGAAAAAGTTGTGGGAATGTTAATTGCTGATTCAGGAAGAGATTGGTATAGTGGGGCTATTCTAGGCCAAATTATTAATTTCATAGTACACCCGGATTACAGGGGATTACAAATAGGAACTCAACTTGTCGAAAGAGCAATTGAGTATTTAAAATCGAAAAATTGTCAAGTAATTCGAACGAATTGTCGAACAGAACTACCTAATGTGATGAGATTATTCGAAAAATTTGGTTTTAAAGAGGCATATACAGTTCTCGAAAAAGATCTTTAGGATTACAAATAAAATAAGCTCAATATAAATAGGATAAGAATAATAGAAATAACTTAATTAAATTTTTTACAGTTTATATCACAGAAAAAGAAATATTGGCTATTTTTAAAAATATCTCGAAATATTTACTTCTACGAAGTTGGGGAGGTTCATCTACACCTGTAAAAGAAATTTGACTTTGTGAAAAACCATCTGTAAAATAATTATTAATTAATTTATCATTTATCCTTAAATAAATTTGACGATATTCCATCAAATCAGTGGCATTAAGAATATCGATATTATTGTTGGATTGTAATGTAACATTTATTTTAAATTTGATTGAAAAATCATAATTTTTCAAGAGTGGTTCACTTATTTTTTCATAATAGAAACCAGAGTCAAATGATTTATATCCTGCACTTATGGGATTTATTGATGCTTTCCCATTTGAGGTTTCAACACTATTTTTAAATCCAATTTTGATGCTACAATAATCAATCGTGGTCATTGCCCTGAACCTAATTGTAATATTAACAGTAGTTTCAGTATTATTTTGTAAAATATTTGGACTCACTTGGATATCAGTTAATGACATCCATGTATTCAAATTTCTATCAGTTATATTGAGGGTATAAGCCCATGATATTTCATTATTTCGTTTAATTTCTTCCTTTGGAATAAACTGGATGCTTGTAGATGTAAGATAATAATTAATTGTAGATGATGAAAATGTAGGATAATATTGACTGGGAAAATAATCAATAATTATTGGATTGATTGATTGATATTTAGGAGCTAAATAAAAGTAGTTATTCAAATGATTGATAGAAATTGTATTACCATCGAATTCAGCATAAATTTGATCTTTTTCGACCATATTTACATAAGGTTCAGGCATATTATATATTGAAACAAAGGTTAAAACAACTATCGCAATAATTATGATCGTTGATACAATTATAATTTTTGTCCACGAAACTCTACCAGAACCCTTCCTATATTCTCTTTTAGCCTTTTTTCGATATGATTTTTTAAGTGCCTTCTTTTTACTTTTAATACTATTGGGCATAAAATTTCATCCTAAAAGAAAAATAAACGAGATTACAAGTTTTTAACACTTACATGTTTTAATTTATGAATTGTGTATTCGTCCTTTCCTGAGGAAATAACCCTTAACCGGTCCAATAGTTCGTATTTATATAAAAACCGTTTAATATAAGTCTTAACAAACCTTTTATTTAGTTTTTCTTCACCAGCAAATCCTATTAGAACCTTTTTGCCATCAATTTCTAGAACTGCTTCATAAGGACTTAATTTATCCTCAAGGAAAGACATAAGCTCATTTATAAGTTTATCATCTACCCAAGTAAGATGAGTCGCATCAATTACATAATCAACAGAGATTTCGTCGCTGCTCATTATAAATATACCTCAATTATAATATTGTCGGATATTTTTTAAAAATATATTTTCATGACTTTTAATTTTTATTAACTGTTTTAATTTTTCGATTTTCTATATAAATAGGAGAATTAACAATTACCAATGTGCAAATCAGACCCAAAATATGATCATAAACTAAGTTTTTGGATTTCTCTTATACAATGTTTGATACCTAAATGAAGTATCCCTTGGGAAATATTTTTTGGGGCTAAGACCACAAGAACTAGTGAGTTTATTTTGAAAAATAGAACTTGTCCATTCTCTCCTTGAATTCTACAGTTATCTAGATCACCACAATTAAATTCAGCCATAACTTTTTCGGATTGCATTGTCATTGCTGAAGACAGCGCAGAAACCATTGCTTCCTCGACATTATTATCATTTTTAAAAAATGAAATTACTGGAAGCCCATCAATTGTATTTAATGACGCACCATAAATCTTAGTTTGATTTACCAGTTTTTTTAGGATCTCTTCATAGGTATTTTCAATGGTCACTTTTTACACTCCTATTAAATATTTGATGTAATGAAGAATCATTTAAATCATTAATTGCCTTATTAGTTAGGCTGGTCAAAAATTCTTAAAGACCGACTTTAAATAATAAGTTTCCGACTTT